>RFHM01000393.1 GCA_003696865.1 Acidobacteriota bacterium
CGCGGCGCCCATTGCCCACGTTGCGAGAGATGCGGGCCATCATCGAAGAGGCCCATGACGCCGGCTTGAAGGTCGCCGTCCACACTGATGTCCCTTACGAAGAAGCGGTTCGCCTGGCCATCGAAGCGGGCGTCGATACGCTAGAGCACAGCGCCGTATTGCGGGTGGGCGATGATCTCTTACTGCGAGAGATGGTGCGGAAGAACATCATCCTGGTGCCGACCTTGTTCCAAATGCAGGCCCAGCAGATCGATCCTCTCCTGCGCAGTGACGATCAACTGATCGAGCCCCCGCTCGTTGATCGGCTTCCGCCAGAATGGCTTCAGGGATTGAAGCAACGCGCGGCCATCTGGCGTCGAGTGATCAGCGAGTGGCGAACGCTGAGGGGATACGATCCCCAGGAAGCCCTGCGCGATGCCTATCACTCGGCGGTGCGAGCTCGCTCATTGGGCGTCAAGCTGGCCATCGGCCCGGACACGGGATCGGATCTCGTGCCTCACGGGCGCATCTATCGGGACCTGGAATTCTATACCCAAGCGGGATTGCCTCCTATGGAAGTGATCCAGATGTACACTCGAAATGGTGCCGAGGCGCTGGGCAAGGAGAAAGTGCTGGGAACGATCGAACCCGGCAAATTCGCCGATGTGATCTTGATCGACGGTGATCCCCTTTTCGACATGCGCGCCTTCCGCAACGTCGTGATGGTCATCAAGGGCGGCAAAGTGATCAAGCCGACCCCACGCGAGGCTCAGCAATGACACATCGTATCACCCTCATCCCTGGCGAGGGCATCGGTCCGGAAGTGACCGCGGCAGTGGTGAGCATCATCGAAGCCAGTGGTGTGGAGATCGCGTGGGAGGAACACATCGTCGGTTCGGAAGCCCTACACCAGTTCGGTGATCCGTTGCCCAGCAGCGTCATTCAATCCATCAAGGTCAATCGCGTGGCGCTCAAAGGACCGGTGACCACGCCGGTGGGCGAAGGGTATCCGAGCATCAACGTGCGCCTGCGCAAGGCCCTCGATCTCTACGCCAATGTGCGTCCCATTCGCAGCTTGCCCGGCGTACCGAGTAAGTTCGGCGAGATCGACCTGGTGGTGATCCGGGAGAATACCGAGGATCTCTACTCGGGATTGGAGCACATCGTCGTTCCTGGCGTTGTCGAGTCGCTCAAGATCATCACCGAGAAAGCCTCGCTGCGCATTGCGCGCTTCGCATTCGAACTGGCGCGCCGCGAAGGGCGGAGGAAGATCACGGCGGTTCATAAGGCCAACATCATGAAACTGTCCGATGGGTTGTTCCTGGACTGCTTCCGACGCGTCTCGCGCCAATATCCGGATATCGATGCCGACGATAGGATCGTCGATAATGCCTGCATGCAGTTGGTCATGAATCCGCAGCAATTCGATGTGTTATTGCTGGAGAATCTCTACGGCGACATCATCTCCGATCTGGCGGCGGGGCTGGTCGGCGGCTTGGGCGTGACGCCGGGCGCCAATCTGGGCGATGGTGTGGCCGTGTTCGAGGCCGTGCACGGGACGGCGCCCGATATCGCCGGGAAGAATCTGGCCAATCCTACAGCGCTGCTCCTTTCGGCCATTCTCATGCTCAAGTATATCGGCGAGCGCGAAGCCGCCGAGCGTATCACCGAAGCGTTACATGGCGTGCTGCTCGCCGGCGAGGTTCGCACTCGGGATCTCGGCGGGCAGGCGACGACGACGGAATTCGCCCAGGCCATCATCGATGCATTGTGACCGCTCAACGCGTCTGCACTGACGAGCACCAGAAGCACTATCCGGCGGAATACCTCCGTGGCATCGAGCTGTTCAATGCCGGAGAGTATTTCCAGTGCCACGAGATCCTGGAGAGCATCTGGCTCGTCTCTTGTGGTCGGGAGAAACTCTTTTATCAAGGCCTCATCATGGCGGCGGTCGCACTGTATCACTACGAGCTCGGTCGATTCGGCGCTGCTCGAACGATGTATCGCAAAGCCAAAGCGCGGTTGGAGCGTCTCCCGGAACGTTTCATGTCGCTCGACGTCCGAGCGTTCATTGGCGAGCTGGACGCCTTTTTCGATTTCACCATCGAAGAAGCTCGCGCCGGCGGTCATCATCCGGAAAAGCGACCCATAATCATCTTCGGGGATGATGTGACGAAGGGATAGTGAAGGGGTGAAGAGGGCGCGTTCACCATGCCCTTTCGCGCCGATTCATCGAGAGGCGTTCTCTGGTCGATCGGTTCGCTGGTGTTTTTCCGTTCGTCGTGAAGGGTCGGATGACCGTGAGTGATTGTCGTGAAGGGAGAAGGTGTCGGGCGAGGCGCCGCTGCACCCATGGGCCGGGAACGGCGCTCGTCCTTCTCTCCCCGTCGCCAGGTCGAGGTGGATAGCGATCATCACCCGGCGCCACCGCCTCCACCACCTGCTCCGCTTCCGGCTGCGCCCGCTCCACCCCCTGCGCCGTACCCCCCGCCACTATAGGCGGCCACATAGACGACGCTGTCGGTGAACAGACCGAAGCACTCGGCCGCCGCCATCGTCGTGGCCAGTTGTTGTCCCGCCTGATCTTTCAATTCCATCCATTCGGGCATGGCGAACGTCGCTTCGCTCCGTTGCCATTTCTTCTTCAGCATCTGGAACCAGCGGCGATTCACCTTGGTATCCAACACGAGCAATGGCAGATGCTCGATCAACATGGCTATGGCGCGCCCCGGCTCTGTGTCCATCAGGCGTTCGATCTCTTCCCGCAACCAACGGCCGTGGTTCTGGAACGCTCGCTTGAGCGCTGCGCCGCGGGGCGTGCGCGTATCGATGGCCGAGCTGACCGTGAGAAGGCCGATGCTGGCCAGGAGGCCGAGAATCGCCGGAGCCAGTAGTTCCCGCCACACACTGATCACGACCAGGATGAGGAAAGCCACTGCCATTCCCAGCGCCACGATGGCGATGAGAATCCATCGGCGCCGCTGCTCTTCGCGCTCCATCGAGATGAGGCCGGTCGATTGGAGCCGCGCCATGAGTTCATCCAGGATGTCTGAGAAGAGTCGGCTCTGGCGGCCGAATTTCTTCAGGTCGTGCTCTCGTTCGAGCGCCGTGAGGAGTTTCTCCTCCCAAGGGGGCAGGCCGGGAGGATGTTCGATGACCCGAGCGCGAATATCGAACGAACGAGTCCCGAGAAATCTTCGTTTGGCCACGCTCTCGATTTTGATGAGTCCGCGCCGCGCCAGATCGAACACGATGGCCGAGATGGCCGCTCTCGGGCGACCACTGTGCGCATAGACGAGCCCGGCGGCCTCGGCGATGGTGACGTGCGGATCGGGATAACTCGTCGCCACGGCGGAGACGACCGGGGCGGCGACCCGTCCAACTCGACGCACGAAGGCCAGCAGGAGGACGCCGACGATGAGACTCCCGGAGATGACCATCAACAAGATGCGGAGGCCATATCTCATCCCCGATGGAGAAGCACTGACGATCATTTCGGGGAACCGCACGATGATATGAAAGCGTTGTCGTGGACGCAGGGCATCGTGGTGAAAAGAGACGAGCGTCTCTCCGTCCAACCGATGAATCTCGGCCGGCGGATCCGTCTCAACGCCGGAAGCGAATCTCCACGGGAGTTTCACCTGTACGTCGATATCTCGAATGGGCACGCTCCACTCTCGACCGACGGCGTTCCAGTCGATCACATTCTGTCCGCGTTCGCTTTTGACGAGGCCGCGAGCGACGTAGTCGATGCGAAACGTCCGCGATTGGCTCGTTTCAGGGAATGACCATCGGAGTTGGAGTTTCCTCGTCCAGCCTTCGGTCACCTCAGCGCGGGTGAGCCTCAAAGGACCATCGGGGCTGGTCACCGAGATGAAGTCGATGTCTTCGAATCCGGTGATGGGAATGGTGCGATAAGCATAGGTGAAGGTGCCCCGAGTGAAAGCATAACCGACGGTCTCGCTGACCCGCACGTCGCCATTCTCCTCCACATCCATGGTGACGTCATAGTCGGCGATGAAATAGCTTTTCTTCTTCGCCGAAGCTTCGCAGGGAGCAAAGAGGAGTCCGAGGAGCGCCAGAAGAATGAAGAGGGAGATTCGCTTCATAGCCGCCTCCGGTCGATGATGATGTATTATTGCTGGTGGAGGTGATGAGAGCAAGTCCTCTCATCGAGCGGTGTCTATTGGGAGCGAGGAGGTGGCCAGCTCTCGCGGTTCCCACTCAGGGGAATTGGATCTCCCTTTTGACCGGCGCTGAACCGGAGCAAGAACCCATGGCTCGGCTTCGGAAAACAGCGTGATTCCGGAAATGATGAAATGCTCGCCGATCCCGGTGGGCCCCATTCCGGCGTGACTTCGCGTCATGCTCCCCGATTCAGCAGATTCGTGGGAGTTGCTCGCCGCTCAACATGTCCACGATGCGTCGGGCTCCGATGGTACTCGTCATGGTCACCAGACCGGGGTCGTCATCGGTGACGCGACCGATCGAACGGGCGTCAGCGCCCAGTGGATGCGCGCGCAGGATGGCCAGTGCTCGCTCTGCGTCCGAGGGAGCGACGAAGGCGACCAATCGCCCTTCATTAGCGACGTAGAGCGGATCGAGTCCCAGGATCTCACACGCTCCACGCACGTCCTCGCGCACGGGGATGGCCCTCTCCTCAATGTGGATGTGCACTCCACCGGCTCTGGCGATCTCGTTCAGCGCGCTGGCCAGCCCGCCCCGGGTGAGGTCGCGGAGGCAGTGAACATCAATGCCGGCTTCGATGAGCTGAAGCACGACATCCGCCAGGGGAGCCGTATCGCTCTCGATGGTGCTTTCGAACGTCAATCCTTCGCGTACTGCCATGATGGCGATGCCGTGGCGTCCGATATCCCCATTGAGGAGGATGGCATCGCCGGGCTGAACGCGATGGGGAGCGATGAGGCAGTTGTGTTCGACGATGCCGATGCCCGCCGTGTTGATGAACATCCCATCGCCTTTCCCTTTATCGACGACCTTGGTGTCGCCGGTGACCAGTTGCACCTTGGCTCGTTCGGCAGCCCGTTGCATGGATTGAACGA
>RFHM01000060.1 GCA_003696865.1 Acidobacteriota bacterium
GCGATGACGAGACGGTGGCCCTCGCTCGGTCATGGGGGGCTGAGGTGGTCGCCTCAGCGCCTGGGCGGGGGCGGCAGATGAACGTCGGCGCGGCGATGGCCAGCGGTGAGATCCTGCTGTTTCTGCATGCGGATACGCGTCTCCCTCCCGGCTTCGAACATTGCGTTCGCCAGATTCTGGATCGCCCCGGCGTCATAGCCGGGGCTTTCCGGCTGGGCATCGATGGCCCGGGTTGGGGGTTGCGCATCATCGAAAAGGTAGCCAATTGGCGAGCCCGAGTGTTGCAGGCTCCCTATGGAGATCAAGCCATCTTCCTGAAGGCGGAGGTGTTTCATCAGGTGGGCGGATATCCCGACAGTCCCATCATGGAGGATGTCGAACTCCTTCGTCGTTTGCGGTCACGAGGTCGTATCGTCATTGCCTCATCGGCCGTTCGAACCTCGGCTCGACGATGGCAAAGAATGGGGATTTGGAAAACGTGGTTGGTGAATCAGGCCATGATTCTCTCCTATTGGTTGGGAGTGGCTCCGGAACGGCTGGCTCGTTGGTACTACAGGGGGCGTTCTCCCGCTCGGACGATTCACCGTTCGACGCCGACCGGCAGCAACCAGGAGGAAAAACATCCTCAGCCCCTGAATGGCTGACTCTCTTCTGTTCCCCGGTGGCCATAGCTCTTGGAGAAGGGCGCTGGTCAATGGCCAGTGCTTGTACTATGATTACCCACTCCGTTGTTCACATTGATGGGGACGTCAGATTGAGGACACAATGAGCGACCGGTACGCTCGCTCACGAGGTGCGAGGTATCGGGGAGTCCGGCGGGATGATGACAGATTGGAGGGATAGAGACATTCGACTCGATGTTGAAATGACAGATTCCTCTCCGGCTTCCGATCCTGAGACGTGGGTGGATCAGCACGGCGATTACCTCTATCGGTATGCCTTGTTCAGAATCCGCGATCCTCATCTGGCCGAGGATCTGGTTCAGGAGACCTTGCTCGCTGCTCTGGAAGCGCGGAATACCTTTGCTGGCCACTCGTCGGAGAGGACCTGGTTGGTGGGTATTCTGAAGCACAAGATTATTGATTATTTGCGTCAGAGACATCGCGAACCCTCCTTTGATACCAGTGATTCAGCCGACACCTCAACTGAAGAATTCTTCACCAGAATGGGGATGTGGAAGGTAAAACCCGATGAGTGGCGTTTCGACCCCGAAGCAGCCCTGAATCGCAAGGAGTTCTGGGACGTGTTTGCCCGCTGCCTTTCGCAACTTCCGGCGCGCCAGGCCGATGCCTTCGTGCTGCGCGAGATCGAGGGATGGGACAATAAAGAAATCAGTAAGGTTTTGAACGTTTCGGCGACCAACCTTTGGGTGATGCTTCATCGGGCGCGAATGCGATTGAGGCGTTGCCTGGAAATTCATTGGTTTGGTGGAAAAACCAAGGAGAATTAAGCGTGTTACTCTCATGCAAAGAGGCGGCTCAACTCATTTCCCAATCGATGGATCATCCCCTTCCCACCCGCTGGCGAGTGGCGTTGAAGTTCCACCTGTTCATCTGCCGCTTCTGCACCCGATATCAGCGACAATTGCTCTTCATGAGAGAGGTGCTCCGTCGCCGCGCCCGCGAGATAGACGATGAGGAGAGCCTGGCCTCGACCTCTCTCTCTGCCGAGACCCGCCAGCGTCTCAAGGAAGCGCTCCGGCGCCGGAAGTGAACATCTGAAGTGAGACGAGTGTATCAGGGATAGATCCCCAGGGAGATGGTTCGTCGTCACTCCACAGCTCGCTCTGTTCGCCGGGCGATGCGTTCCTCCGTCGTGTGGCCTCAACGACCGAGTCGGTCATGGAAGGAGCCAGTTTCGCCGTAGATATTTTCACCTTACTGGATGGCTATATCTGCTCCCAAGAAGGATCGAAATCATTGCTTGAGGGTGTAAAATTTGTTACACTCCGGCCTCGAAGGGGTGGGCATGGGTGAAGAGTTCCGAGTTCTCCTATCCGCTGAGGCGGCGACCCTCGATGTGTAGGGAAGGACGGTGCAAGTTGGTGAGGCGGCGTGGAACGGGCATCCGTAGTTTTTGCTCACCTCGCAGAAAAGTGAATCCATGCGGGCAACGAGATGAGAGGGAGGCTCGCCGATGAGCTACGAGGACAATTGGGCTGAAAAGTCCCTATGGGAGAGCGAAGAGAGGTTCAGGGATCTTTATGAGAATGCGCCGCTCGCCTATTTCTCCGTGGGCGTTGATGGCTCCATTCATATGGTCAACCGACGAGCTGTCGAATTGCTTGGGTACGACCGGGAGGCGTTGATCGGTCATCCCATTCTGGATCTGTATGCCGATACTCCGGCGGGGAGAGAGAAGGCTCGACAACTTCAGGAGCGCATACGAGCGGGGGAAGAGATCGGCGATACAGAGTTGGAAATGCGCCGGGTGGATGGCAGCACGGTCTGGGTCAACGTAAGCGGTCGACTCATCAGGGATGCTCGGGGGCGGGTACTGGAATGGCGGGCGATGATGGTCGATATCACCGAGCGCAAACGAGCTGAGGAGGCGTTGCGGGAGAGCGAGGAGAAGTTCCACAAGATCTTCGATTATTCCAATGACGCGATCTTTCTCATCGATCCGGAGCGGGACAAGATCCTGGACGTGAATCCACAGGCCTGTCGCCTGCTCGGTTATTCTCGGGCGGAATTGTTGTCCCTGCCCGTGTCGGCCATTCATCCTCATGAGATGCCTCAATTCTTGCGATTTTCGCGGCTCGTCCTGGGGGCGGGGCATGGTTGGACTGACGAACTCACGTGCATGACCAGAACGCGACGCTCGCTCCCGGCAGAGATTTCCGCTTCCTCAGTGAATATAAAGGGGCAACGGTGCCTCATCGCCATGGTCCGCGATATCACTGAGCGAAAGCGGGCGGAGGAAGCCCTCAACAGAGCGCGAGAGGAGCTGGAACATCGAGTTCGGGAACGTACGGCCGAGCTATCCCAGGCCAACACTCAGTTGAGGCAGCAGATCGCCGAGCGAAAGCGGGCCGAAGCGGCCTTGCGACAATATACGAAACGGCTGGAGATATTGCGTGAAATTGATCGGGCCATCCTGGCGGCTCGATCTTCCGAGGCGATTGCCGAAGCGGCCTTGCGCCATATCCAGCAACTGGTTCCTTGTCACCGAGCCAGCGTGTCCGTTTTCGATTTCCAGGCCAAACAGGGCATCATCATTGCTACGCACGTTCGAGGAGCAACGCGAATGGGAGCGGGCGTTCGTCTTCCCATGGACGTCTTTGGCATCACCGATGAATTGCGGCGAGGGAAAGCGCGAATCGTCGATGACGTTCATACGGAGCCTCAGCCCCCGGTCATCGGTTTGTTGCAGGTTGAGGGTCTCCGCTGTTTCGTTAATGTACCGCTCATCGCACAAGGAGAGTTGATCGGTACGCTCAATCTCGGCTCGGATCGCCCACGCGCCTTTTCTCCGGAGCATATCGCCGTGGCCGAAGAAATCGCCGATATTTTAGCCATCGGCATCAAACAAGCTCATTTGTTTCAGGAAGTCCGGCGGCGGCAAGAGGAGTGGGAAGTGACCTTCGAGGCCTTGGCCGATGGGATTTTCGTCTTCGATCGAGAGTCGACGATCAAGCGGGCGAATCCGGCTTTGGCCGCGATGTTCGATACGACGCCTGAGCAGGTCGAAGGCCAGAAAGTCTCCCACCTGTTGTATGGGACGGAGGAATCCCCTGCCGACTGCATATTCCGAGAAGCGATAGCCAGTCGAAGGGCGATCCACCGGGAGACCAATCGTCTCACTATCCCAGGCACGTTCTCTCTGTCAGCATCGCCAATCGTCGATGAGGCGGGAAGGCCCACCGGTGGCGTAGGAACCATTCGCGACATGACGACCGAGAAGAGGCTCCGCGACGAATTGGCTCGTTCGGCACAGTTGGCGGCCATCGGGCGCATGACGGCACAGATCGCTCATGAGATCAAGAATCCACTGACCAGCTTGAACCTTTATGTTCGCTATCTTCAATCCATGGAAAAAATCCCTGGAGAAGCCGCAGAGGTCGTATCAAGGATCGTCAACACGGTTGACGAGCTCAAGTCGACGGTTGATGAAATCGTCAACGTCGCCCGTCCGGTGACGCTCAGCCGGGAGCCCACATCCATTAATGAACTGTTACGCCAGGTGGTCGATTTGCTCACTGAGCAAAGTCGGCGTCGAAACGTGACCATCGAGACGGCGCTGGCCGGCGATGTCCCTGTGGGAGATGTCGATCCTCGGCAGCTCAAGAAAGTGTTCCTCAATCTTCTGCTGAATGCGCTGGAAGCATCGTCGGCGGGAGATACCATCCACGTCGCCACATCGTATCGGGCGCATTGTCTGATACAGGATATCGTGGAGGAGTTAGCGCGTCGGGGAGGCGTCTTTTCAACTGTTCCTCAATATCGTCCTGGTGAGCGAGCGAACATCGTTCACGTGAGTATCCGCGATCACGGTCACGGAATGGATCTCGCCACCTTGGAACGCATGTTCGATCCCTTCTTTACGACCAAGCCGAACGGGATGGGACTGGGATTGGTCAACGCCAGCATGATCGTCAACCAGCACGGAGGGTGGATTCATGCTCAAAGTGAACCGGGAGTGGGGACGGAGATCCTCGTCTGTTTGAAGTTGTGATCGAAGAAGCATGGCCACGTGAGAGGATCAAGG
Organism: Acidobacteriota bacterium; assembly: GCA_003696865.1. Lineage (GTDB taxonomy): Bacteria > Acidobacteriota > Blastocatellia > HR10 > J050 > J050. Next base: position 4,708 of record RFHM01000060.1, read on the forward strand.
GGAGCGCGATGCTCTCGTTGCCCTCACGATGCTTTTGATACGGTTGAGAGAGGATTGATCGATGGCTACACCAGCACGCATTCTCATCGTCGACGATGAGGCCTCGCTCGTGGACAGCTTGAAACTGGTCCTGTCCAGCCTCGGATATCAGGTCGCATCGGCGATGACCGCGAGCACCGCCTTGGAACGATTCGACGTGACTGAGTTCGATCTGGCCATCGTCGATGTCCAGTTGCCCGATGGCAGTGGGATCGATCTCCTCGGCAAGATCCGTCATCGATCCCCACTGACGGAAGTCATCGTCATAACGGCCTATGGCACGATCCAACTGGCGGTTGACGCCATGCGGGCCGGGGCATTCTATTTCATCACCAAGCCTTTCGATCCGGATGAGATTCGCCTCCTGGTGCGCAAGGCTCTGGAGCATCAGCGATTGCGAACCCGCTATGAGAAGCTGCGTCATGCCCTCAGCGATCGCCACGAATACGCCAACATCATTGGACGGAGCAAAGCCATGCAGGATGTATTCGATACCATCGAGAGCGTGGCCCGAACCGACGTGAATGTCATGATCGTTGGCGAGAGTGGGACGGGAAAGGAATTGGTCGCCCAGGCACTTCACTTGAAGAGTCTGCGCGCCGAGGGTCCATTCATTGCGATCAACTGTGCGGCGGTGCCCAAAGATTTGATGGAGAGCGAACTCTTCGGCCACACCAAAGGTGCATTCACCGGAGCGACGGTGGAACGGCGAGGGCTCATTGCGGCGGCGCATGGAGGGACCCTCCTGCTCGACGAGATCACCGAGATGCCTGTGGAGCTCCAGGCCAAGCTCCTGCGGGTGATCGAGGAGCGCCGATATCGGCGGGTGGGGAGCGACGTATTACAAGAGGCCGATTTTCGACTGATTTCGACGACCAACCGGAATCCTCAAGAGGCGATGACCGAGGGGCGATTCCGTCAGGACCTCTTTTACCGATTGAGTACGGTGATCATTGAGCTTCCTCCACTCAGAGCGAGAGCGGAAGATCTCCCCTATTTATGTGAGCACTTCTTGAAGGAATATGTGGCTAAATACAATCGGCCCCTCCGGGGCTTTTCCGATGAGGCCTATGATCTCATCCTGGACTACTCCTGGCCGGGCAACGTGCGCGAGCTCCAACACGTGATCGAGCGCGCCGTCCTATGCGCCCGTGAAGATCTCATCCGTGCTCGTGATCTCGGGCTGAGGCCCGCCCCGAAGGCTGGGGCCGGTGAGGGGTGGGATCCGGAATGGCTCGCCGATATGAGCCTGGAGAGTATGGAGAAGTGGATGATCCGCCGGGCATTGGCTCGAACCGGCGGAAACAAACAGGCGGCGGCAGCGCTGCTGGGTATCTCCCGCACGGCGTTCTACAACAAATTGAAGAAATACGGATTGGCCTCCGAAGTCGATCGGTGACTGTCTTCGCGCCACAACGTCAATGCCATCGGCGGACGTGGGATCGCTACGGCTTCTGATGAGTCCAGGCAGAGACGGATGTCCCCCAGTTCAGGGGACTTGGTTCGCTCCTTGGCTCGACTCTCTGGGACTGAACCTCTGGTGAGTTCGGCTCCCCACTGGGCCACAGGGCTTGGGCGATGTTCCCTCAGTAGCATCTCGTGTTCGCATTCTGAACAGGGTGTGCGCATTTCTGACATGATGGGAGGTGTTCGCCATTCGGCGATGGTATCGGGAGTATCGGCAACGTACAGAAAAATATTGACTTACTTAAACTCTCCACCGTCCATCGTTATTTGGCACGGCACTTGCAATTCTACTTGCGTTGGTCGTGAATGGGATGTGGCCACCGTGGACAACTCAAAACGTGCGACAGGGAGAATGGAATAGGAAGTGTGATATCGAGTTATGAGACAGACGCTCCTCATCATTGAAGATGATAACACGCTCAGCGAGGCTTTGGTTATGGTCTTGAAGGCTGAAGGATATGAGGTGATCACCGCTCAGTCCGGCGAAGCTGGACTGGACGTTCTGGCCACCACGGACGTCGATCTCGTCTTGTTGGATCTCCGATTACCCGGCATTCAAGGTCATGATGTTTTGCGCGCAATCCGACGACAGGCTCCTCAGTTGCCGGTCATCATTATGACGGCGCACTGTGAGCAAGATGTTCGCCGGGGACTGGAGGAACTCGGAATTGTCGCTTTGGTTTGTAAGCCTTTTGACGCCGAGATGATCGTATCGCTGATATCGGGTGTATTCACCGAGAGGACTTGATCTTCCGCTTGTGGGAGGAAGGAAACGATGCAGGCGACGAGACGGGTATTCAGAAGGACGGACGGAGAGCAGCACTCTCATTCCTGGATTGCCTTGTTCGGCCAATCGCTCCAGAGGACATATGGTAAAAATCAGCCGATTTACACCATGGGCACCCCAGCAACTGAGCTATATGTGATCACGAGCGGCAGGGTGAAGGTCAGCCTTTTATCCCCGCAGGGAAGGGAGAAGATCCTCTATCTCCTTGGAGAAGGCGATGTGTTCGGAGAACTCTCTTTGATCAATGAGGAACGCGTCGAGATGGCGGTGGCCTGCGAACCAACCACAGTGAGAGTGGCGACGATCGATCGAATTCGCACGCTGATTTCGCGCGATGGCCAATGGGCCCTCCGGTTTCTTCAATTGCTCTGTCAGCGGATCGGGCTCCTCCAGGAAGAAATCGAAAGCCAGGCGTTTCATTCCGTCAAGCAGCGCTTGAAGGCGGCCATTGTCAGGTTAGCCGTGAAGTTTGGGATTCGAAGGAATGGGCACATTCATCTCACCGGTGTGACCCATGAAATGCTGGCCCAACTCCTGGGGGTCCATCGAGAGACCGTCTCTCACTGGATGCCCTCTTTGGCCCATGAGCACTGGATCTCATATCGGCGCAGTCACATTTTCATATCAGAGAACGTGCTCCGGAACGAAGGTCGTTCGGAGCAGGACAGAATGGAGCGATGTCGATGCGCACCATCCATCGAGGCGTCTCGATGGACCGGGGCGACGGCCCAAACGCGGTGCGCGCCCGGTTCCGAAGATGCCGCCTCGAGATACATCTCTTCCCTCTGCGAGAGGAAAGCGACATGAGAGCCACTAATACCATGCCGATCACGGATGTCGAACTCGCCCGAGCCTCAGCGGCGGGCGATGAATGGGCATTCGAGAGGATTTATCGATCCCACGTCCGGAAAGTCTATTCCATCTGCTTGCGCCTATTGGGAGATCCGGCGGACGCCGAAGAGGTCACACAAGATGTTTTCGTTCGCCTCTTTCAGAAGATCGGGACCTTTCGAGGAGATGCGGCGTTATCTACGTGGCTTCATCGATTGGCGGTCAATACTGCTCTGATGGCTCTCCGGCACCGTCGACGCCGGCTCACATACGAACTGAGCGACGACATGAGACCTTCGCTGGAGAACTCTCCATCCGGATCTCGCCGAGACGGGCTGTTGTTGGATCGTATCGCGTTGGAGAGGGCGATTGCTCAACTCCCTCCGGGATATCGCACCGTGTTCGTGTTGCATGATATCGAAGGGTACCAGCACGAGGAGATCGCTGAAATGTTGGGCATTGCCGTAGGGACCGCCAAATCGCAGCTCCATAAAGCGAGATTGAAGATGAGGCAATTGCTGCGGGGAGCCAGGGCCCGATCGAGAGAGTGATCGCCTCCCGGGATCGAATGGAGCTTTTTACTGTACCTTGATGAATCGCTCCGGCCATATTTCGTGTAAGGTTTTCACCGGTGACATCGACAAAGGATGTGAGCTCATGGCTCTGAACGAGAGGATGAATTTGCGAGATATCAGCCGGAAAGGAGCAATCAGTATGGTCAAGCAAGTGACAGGGAATGGCGCTCGTTCAATGACCAGAGGAACGTCCATCCACAACGTCGAGCGCGAAGTCCTGCGCCGTTATATCGAAGGCGCGCACCAAGCCCAACCGGCGCTCTGCTGCCCCACCCAATACGATGACCGATTCCTCAGGTTATTGCCACAGGAAATCATAGAGAAAGATTATGGCTGTGGCGATCCGTCCGCCTATGTGTCCGCTGGCGAGACGGTCGTCGATCTGGGATCGGGAGCGGGCAAGATTTGTTATATTCTGGCCCAGAAGGTGGGACCGGAAGGGAGCGTCATCGGCGTGGACTTCAACGACGAGATGCTCGCTGTGGCGAGGAAATACCTTCCCGAGATGGCCGAGAAACTCGGTTACGCGAACGTTCGTTTCGTCAAAGGGAAAATCCAGGATCTGGCCCTCGATCTGGAGCGGGCCGAGGCCTGGTTACGGCGACATCCGATCCGATCCATAGAGCAACTCAGCGACTTCGAGGCGGAATGCGAGCGACTGCGGCGAGAAGAGCCGCTCATCCCCGATGCCAGCGTGGACGTCGTCGTCTCCAATTGTGTTTTGAACCTCGTCCGACCGCAGGATAAGCAGAAGCTGTTTTCCGAGATCTTCCGGGTTCTGAAGCGCGGGGGGCGAGCGGTGATCTCTGATATCGTATGTGACGAGGATCCCACGCCGAACATTCTGGCCGATCCCCAGTTGTGGAGCGGGTGCATTGCCGGGGCATTTCGCGAAGATGAGTTCCTGGAGATGTTCGAGCGGGCCGGATTCTATGGCATTGAAATCCTCGCTCGCCAGGAGGAGCCCTGGCAGGTTATCGATGGGATCGAATTTCGCTCCATGACCGTTCGGGCCTTCAAGGGGAAGGAGGGACCCTGCTTGGAGCGCCATCAGGCCGTCATTTACAAGGGACCATGGAAGGTCGTCCGCGACGACGATGGGCATACCTACTATCGTGGTCAACGGATGGCGGTGTGCGACAAGACGTTCAATATCCTGACCGATCCGGAAGGTCCCTATAGCCGGGATATCATTCCCGTCCCTCCGTATGAAGACATCCCGCTCGAAGAGGCGGAACCTTTCCAGTGTAAGGGCACGAGGCGGCGACATCCGCGCGAGACGAAAGGATTGGAGTATCGGGAGACGATCCTCAGCGAAGGACCGGCATGCGATTGTGGGCCTGAAGGGTGTTAGCGCCTGACATTCCCGTTGGCCGAGACTGGGGATGGAAGAATCCACTGGATCAGAGGACCTATGACGACACTCATGCTCATCATCGCCGTCTTGTGGTTGGCGTATAGCAATGGAGCGAATGACAACTTCAAGGGAGCAGCCACACTCTATGGGAGCGCCACGACGGGTTATAAAAAGGCCTTGCTCTGGGCCACGGCGATGACGGCTGCCGGAAGTCTCGTCTCAGTATTCGCCGCCGGTAAATTGCTGGTCGTGTTCAGTGGGAAAGGGTTGGTTCCCGCATCGCTCGTCGGCACCTCGCACGTGCTCATCGCCGTGGGATTGGCCAGCGCCTTCACCATCTTCTTGGCCACCCGGTTGGGACTGCCGACATCGACGACGCATGCGTTGACCGGCGCGCTGATCGGCGTAGCTCTGGTGGCTTCTGCGCAAGGCGTCAATTGGGGAGCGGTGACGCATACGTTTGCCGGGCCATTGCTACTCAGTCCGGCCATTGCCATCGGGATGGCCGCAGCTCTCTATATCCCGTTGCGGAGGCTGCGACGCGCGCTGGGGGTGACCAAACACACCTGCGTGTGCCTGGCGGATCAGGCGCCACAGCCGATTTCTCTTCAACCTGACGGATCGGCCGTATTCGCCGCCACCGGATTACGACTGACCGTGGGAGAGAGAGAGCAATGCGTCGAGCGGTATCAGGGTCAGCTCATTGGCGTGGATGCACAGACCTGCGTGGATACCGTTCATTATCTCAGCGCCGGCGCCGTGTGTTTCAGTCGAGCAGTGAACGATACGCCAAAAATTGCCGCCTTGCTCTTGGCCGCTCCCGCCTGGAATTCCTCGTGGGGGCTCAGCCTGGTGGCCGCGGCGATGGTCCTGGGAGGCATGCTCAACGCGCGTCGCGTGGCCGAGACGATGAGCAAGCGCATCACCGATCTGAATACGGGTCAAGGATTGACGGCCAATCTGGTCACCGCGCTGCTCGTGCTATTCGCCTCGCCATTGGGATTTCCCGTGTCGACGACGCACGTCTCTTGTGGGTCGATTTTCGGAATTGGCCTGGTCAATGGGGCATTTCGTTGGAAGACCGTCGCCGAAATCCTGGCCGCTTGGGTCACCACGCTTCCAGTCGCGGCTCTCCTCGGTGGATTGCTCTTCTGGCTGACTCAAGGAGTCTTATGAAGCATCACCATTTTACGATAAACCGCCCTGGCTTCCCATCCGGAGGCCGTGGAGGTATGAGTCATGAATGAATTCGAGAAGAAAATCACGGAACTCACGGGTCAAGGATTATACAGCATCGACATCGAGACCATACAGGTGAACGTAGGGCTGAAATGCAATCAGGCCTGCGTACACTGTCACGTCCAATCTTCCCCGCAACGCACGGAGATGATGGACTGGCCGACGATGGAATCGATCATCGACATCGCTCACAAACTGGGAGCGCGGTTGATCGATATCACCGGTGGCGCGCCGGAACTCAATCCCCATCTCCGTCGATTCATCGCGGCGCTGCGGGAGCGCGGGCATACGGTGCAGGTGCGAACCAATTTGACGGTCTTGCTCCTGCCCGAGATGGAGGCGATGCCCGGATTCTTCCGCGATCATCGGGTTCACCTCACGGCTTCGCTGCCGTGTTATTTGGAGGAGAACGTTCGTCGCCAGCGAGGAAAGGGCGTATACGAGAAGAGCATCGAGGCCATCCGGTTATTGAACGACCTCGGCTATGGGCGCGATCCTGAGCTTCCGTTGAATCTGGTGTACAATCCGGTGGGACCTTTCCTGCCTCCGGATCAGGCCACGTTGGAAGAAGATTACCGGCGCGAGCTGTGGGCTCGGTTTGGTATCGTGTTCACGCGGTTGTTGACCATCACCAATATGCCCATTGGGCGATTCCATGCCGATCTCGCCCGGCAAGGCAAGGACCAGGAGTACCTGAACTTGTTGAAGCGGTCGTTCAATCCGGAGACGGTGGAGGGATTGATGTGCCGGCATCAAATCAATATCGATTGGGACGGGCGCATTTATGATTGCGACTTCAATCTGGCTCTGAACATGCCCGTCGATCATGGAGCGCCCACGCGTATTCAGGATGGCGATCCGGAAGCGTTGATCCGACGGAAGATCGTCACCGGCCTTCATTGCTTTGGATGTACGGCCGGGCGCGGTTCATCATGCCGTGGGGCATTGGTATGAAGGTTGCCCGATGAATGATTGGGTTGAAGGGGCCAAGTGCAGGAGGAGGATATGACCCGTATGAAAATTCTCACGAGCGTAGTTTTGGTGGCGCTCGCCCTCGTTTTCGGAAGTTGTTCATCAATGAGTGGTCCGGCCTCGCCGGTGATTGAAGCGAACCGGGCGACGAGCGATCAATTCTCTTATGAGGCTTACGCCGCCATTCTCGAGGCCTATGTCGATGAACGTGGGTTGGTCGACTATGATGGATTGAAAGCCGATCGGCAACGACTGGATGCTTTCGCTCGGGTTGTGGCCACGCTCGATCCCCACACGTATGAGCAGTGGAATGAAGCCGAGAAGATCGCCTTTTGGATCAATGCCTACAACGCCTTGACGTTGGAAGCGATCATCGCCCATTATCCCATCAAACCTCGATTCGGCGTCTCGCTCATCTACCCGAAGAACAGCATTCGGCAGATTCCCGGCGTATGGGATAAGCTCACCTTCGAGGTGATGGGTCGGGCCATGACGCTGGATGAGATCGAACACGACGTGCTCCGCGCGAAGTTCCACGAGCCGCGCATTCATATGGCCCTCGTCTGCGCGGCGAGAGGATGCCCGCCGCTCAGGAACGAGCCGTATGTCGGCGATCGCCTCGATGAACAACTCGACGATCAAGCGCGCCGATTCCTCTCCAATCCGGAGAAGTTCCGTATCGATCGCCGTCGGGGCATCGTCTATTTGTCGTCCATCTTCAAGTGGTTCGGGGGCGATTTCGTCAACCAGTATGGGGGTAGTAAGCGATTCCCGGGACATCGCCCGGAACAGCGGGCCGTGCTTCACTTCATCAGTCGATATCTCGATCCTGCTGACAGAGAGTATCTGGAAAAAGGGGCATACAAGATCGAGTATCTCGATTATGACTGGTCGCTCAATGAGCAAAGGAGGCAGTGAGTGATGAAATCTCAGACGTCACCTCGAGTGGAAGCCATCAACCAAAGAGACCGAGCGCGGGGGTGGTGGAAACCCATCGTCCTTCTCACCGCACTCATCGTCATATTCGTTCTGGCCAAAGTGTTCGGCATAGGCGAGCGGTTGGGCGAGCTGCGCCACTGGATCGAATCGTTGGGCGCGTGGGGTCCGGTAGTTTTCGTCTTCCTCTATACCCTGGCCGTGGTAGCCGCCTTGCCGGGATCAGCATTGACGGTCGCGGCGGGGGCCTTATTCGGCTCCGTCCTCGGCGTCATCGTCGTCAGCTTGGGATCGACGTTGGGGGCGAGTTTGGCTTTCCTCGTCGCCCGGTATTTTGCCCGCGATGCCGTCGCCCATTGGCTTTCCACCAACGAGAAGTTTCGTCGGTTGGACGAATTGACCGAGCGGCATGGCGCGATCATCGTCGCCTTGACGCGATTAGTGCCATTGTTTCCATTCAATCTGTTGAACTACGGATTTGGGCTCACGCGCGTCCGGTTCTGGACATACGTATTCTGGTCCTGGCTCTGCATGTTGCCGGGAACGGTACTCTATGTGGTTGGAGCCGATGCCATCTTCAGTGGCGTGGCCGAAGGAAAGGTCCCGTGGACGCTGATCGGGACGCTGGCCGGCGCTGGGATCATCTTGGCGGTGCTGGTGAGATATGCCCGAACGAAATTGAAAGAGAAGGAAACCGGTGTGGAGGCTTGATATGATGACGAAGACGGAATCTATAGTGATCAGCGGTGAAATCCCCGACGTCCGACCCAAGGATGAGTATAATGCTGAACTCGTAGCCAACGTACATCCTCCCAATTGGGTGAATCCGGAGCCGGCCGGGCGATACAATCTGGTCGTCATTGGTGCCGGGACGGCCGGATTGGTGACGGCTGCCGCCGCGGCCAGTCTGGGGGCGAAAGTAGCTCTCATCGAGAAGAATCTCATGGGGGGCGATTGCCTCAACGTGGGCTGCGTCCCCTCAAAATCGATCATCCGCTCATCGCGGGTCGTCGCCGACGTGCGCCGCGCCCATGAGTTCGGCGTACGCGTCCCCCGGGGAATGGAGGTCGATTTCCCGGCGGTCATGGAGCGCATGCGACGGATTCGTGCCCGCATCAGCCATCACGATTCGGCCGCCCGCTTTCGGGAGCTGGGCGTGGATGTCTTCTTGGGCGAGGGA
>RFHM01000394.1 GCA_003696865.1 Acidobacteriota bacterium
GGCGTCGGCACGACCGGCGATCCGGCTCAGGGCGGAAGCGGGCTGAATCTGTTCGCCAATCCCGAAGCCGTATTCAACAACTTCCGCCGCGCGCTCATCAGTCAGGACCGCCGCGATGGACGAGGCGTGCTTCGCGGACAGGCGCGGTGGAACATGGACCTCTCGCTCGGGAAACGAACGATGATCACCGAGACGGTGGCCGTTCGCTTCTCGTTCGATTTCGCCAACGTCTTCAATCACGTAGAATTCGACGATCCCGATCTCACGCTGCAGAATCCATCGACGTTCGGCGTGTTAGGGTCCCAGTTCAACCAGCCGCGGTTCATCCAATTCGGACTGCGATTCGAATTCTGATCGCTGGGGCGGATTCGCTCCCGGAGCGAGTCCGCCCACAGCCATATTGGCGCTCGGAGTGAGCGCACGATCACATGACGCTCGAACGATGATCTGGTGTGCGGCGATGAGCCGGGGCCGTCTTCGCGACGAGTGGCCAGGCGCGGTTCAGAACAGCCAGCCGCTCTTTTCCTCGTCCTCTTCGCCCCGTCGGAGTTTATTGACGTAGAGGTGGGCCTGTCGAGTTGGCTCGGGAACGCGGTATCCCTTGACGCATCGGAGCACCAGAGCGAGGGCGCTCTCCAGGTCCACGCGGTGACCGGGCGAAACGAAGATGGGACTGGTGTGATCTTTGGTCCGCACGGCGGCGCCCACCACCTCAGCCCGATCGATGAGCGGCGTCGCGCTGCCCGCTTGCGGAGCGGGCTCTTCATACTCTCCCACCAAGACGCTCTTGGCGCACCCCACCGATGGGAGATCGAGCCACAAACCGATGTGGCAGGCCAAACCGAAACGCCGCGGATGCGCCAACCCTTGACCATCCAACAGGAGGACATCGGGTCGGACGGAAAGCTGCTTCCAGGCCTCGAGGACGGCCGGGGCCTCCCGGAATGAGAGCAGACCGGGGATATAAGGGAAGGTCGTCTCCTCGACCACGCCCGCTTTGGCCACCATAGTGAGTGTGGGGAGCTCCAGGACGACGATGGCGGCAAAAACCCGATCGGACCCCTTATCGAACGAGACGTCGGCGCCGGCCACCAGTTTGATGTTCTCCACCGGGCAGGGCTCCAGGATGATGGACCCCCGCAATCGCTGTTGAATCTCAATCGCCTCTTTGGGGGAAACGTCCCATCGATGAAGAGGTTCGCGCCTCATGAGTCGATCCTCCTTACTGAGAGGCCGTCATCGGACTCGGGAAAAACCGTGCCCACCGGGATGGTGAAAGGCGGACGGCCTCGTTGCTGGCCGGAGTGGACGAGCCAGTGCTCATCATCGCGGCGGGGATAATCAGTGCGATAGTGACCACCGCGACTCTCCCGACGGAACAAGGCGGCCCGGGCGATGAGCTGGGCCACGGTGAGGAAATTCTCGGTCGCGTCATCGCTCGCTGGAGAACGGAGTGCTTCCAGTTCGGCGAGCGCCCGTTGCAACTCTTTCTCTGAGCGGAGGAGGCCGACTTTCTGCCACATCACCTCCCGCACGCGATGGAGGATCTGGTCGGGCACCCGCCAGGACGCGCGCCCCTCACGGCGATGAGGGGAGCGGAACCGGGACGGACGCTCCCACCCGTCCTCCTTGGCCGCCCGGGCGGCCCGGGCTCCGAAGACGAGTCCCTCGAGTAGTGAATTGCTGGCCAATCGATTGGCCCCATGAATCCCCGAACAGGCGACCTCCCCGGCCGCATAGAGTCCCGGGATGGACGTGCGACCGTACAGATCGATACGGACGCCGCCCATGATATAGTGCGCCGCCGGGCTCACCGGGATGAGGTCCCGTGCGATGTCCAGATGATATTTCAGGCAGGTGCGGTAGATGCGCGGGAATCGACGCTTGAGAAACGCAGCGCCCAGATGCCTGACGTCCAGGAACACGGTCGAAGTTCCCGTTCTCGCCATCTCGCTGATGATGGCCCGGGCGACCACATCGCGGGGCGCCATCTCGGCCTGGGGATGATATCGCGACATGAACGCTTCGCCGCGGTCGTTACGGAGACGCCCCCCTTCCCCTCGCATGGCTTCGGACAGAAGGAACCGGGGCGCACCCGGCACATTCAAGGCCGTGGGGTGAAACTGAACGAATTCCATGTCGGCGACGAGCGCTCCGGCGCGATAGGCCATGGCGATGCCGTCGCCGGTGGCCACATCGGGATTGGTCGTCTGGGCGAAGACTTGCCCCGCTCCTCCGGTGGCCAGAATGACCGCTCGAGCCAGGAGGAGATGCGGTCGCCCGGTGGTCGTATCCACGTATTGGACGCCCAGGCAACGCCGGTCATCGGTGAGGAGTTGGACGCTCAAGGCGTGTTGCTTGACCCGGACTCCGTCCGCGCAAGAGAGGCGACCGAGCATGGTGCGGACGATCTCCCGACCGGTGGAATCGCCTCGCGCATGGAGAATGCGCCGCCGCGAATGAGCCGCTTCCCGTCCCAACTCCAGTCGATCCCCCACGCGATCGAATCGGGCGCCCCAGCCGATGAGCTCTTCGATGTATTTCGGCCCCTCCTCCACGAGCACCTTGACGGCGTCCGGATCGCACAGCCCCGCTCCCGCCCGCACGGTGTCCTCATAATGAAGCCTGATGTCATCGTCATCGCTCATCACCACGGCGACGCCTCCTTGAGCGTATTCGGTGCTGGATTGGGTCACGCGTTCCTTGGTGAGGACGACGATATCACCGTGGCCGGCGAGTTCCAGAGTGGCTCGAAGACCGGCAATGCCACTCCCGATGACGATGTAATCGACTCGTTCCACGCGCACTCCAGGCGCCCGATCCGGGTCGCACGCTCCTTCCGGTGAACCGGCTCACCAGAGGATGGGGAGCGCCGCCCCTCAAGGAGCACCGACCTGATGAATAGAGGAGACTTCGGGAACCGAGCGTTCTCTGGCGCTCAGTCAGCACCGGCCTCTTGAGCGGCTTCCGCGGTGGCCGAGACGGGCTCTTCTCGTCGGGGGAGGCCAAGCGTTTCGCGGAGTCGGTTCTCGACGGCCAGCGCGATCTCCGGATGTTCTCTCAAGAAGACGCGGGCATTCTCCCGCCCCTGGCCGAGCCGCTCACCCTGATAGGAATACCACGAGCCGCTCTTTTCGATGACCTTGTGACTGACGCCCAAGTCGATCAGTTCGCCCTCTCGCGAGATCCCCTCGCCGTAGATGATATCGAATTCGGCTTCCTTGAATGGTGGAGCGACCTTGTTCTTGACCACCTTGGCCTTGGTCCGGTTGCCGACGACGTTCCCACCGTCTTTGATCGATCCGATACGGCGAATATCGATGCGGAGGCTGGCATAGAACTTCAGCGCTCGTCCTCCGGTGGTCGTCTCCGGATTGCCGAACATGACCCCGATCTTCTCCCGCACCTGATTGATGAAGATGAGCGCCGTGCGCGACTTATAGACGCTGCCCGCCAATTTCCTCAACGCCTGAGACATGAGTCGCGCCTGCAAACCGGGCAGCGAATCTCCCATCTCTCCCTCCAGTTCGGCTCGGGGAACCAAAGCGGCCACTGAATCGACCACCACTACATCGATGCCCCCCGAGCGAACCAGCGCTTCGGCGATTTCCAGCGCCTGTTCACCACTATCGGGCTGAGAAACGAGCAGATCGGCCACTTTCACGCCCAGCCGCTCGGCATACCCGGCATCCAGGGCATGTTCGGCGTCAATATAGGCGGCCACGCCCCCTTGACGCTGAGCTTCGGCGACCACGTGCAACGCCAATGTCGTTTTTCCTCCTGCTTCCGGGCCATAGATCTCGGTGACACGTCCGCGAGGAATGCCCCCCACGCCAATGGCCGCATCCAGGCTCAGACTGGTGGTGGAGATGGCGGGGATATCTTCGACCTTGGTGTCACCCAATCGCATGACCGTGCCCTTGCCAAACTGCTTCTCGATTTGGCTCAGGGCGATTTCAATGGCTTTGTTTCTCTTTTCAATGTCCGTCATTGTCTCTCCCCCTCAGGACTCATAGATGTAAAATCCCCGTCCCGTTTTCAATCCCAGCCAGCCGGCATCGACATATCGTTGCAGGAGGGGACAGGGACGATACTTGGGATCTTTGAATCCCTCATAAAGAACATTCATGATGGCCAGGCACACATCCAGGCCGATGAAATCCGCCAGTTGAAGTGGACCCATGGGATGATTCATCCCCAGTTTCATCACTTCGTCGATGGCCTCTACCGTTCCAATGCCCTCGTAAAGGGCGAAGATGGCCTCATTGATCATCGGCATGAGGATGCGGTTGGAGACGAAGCCCGGGGCATCCCCGACCTCCACCGGGCGCTTGCCGAGCTTTTCGGCCATCGCTTTGACGGTGGCCAATGTGGCCTCGGAGGTGGCCATGCCGCGGATGATCTCCACGAGCTTCATGATGGGCACCGGATTCATGAAATGCATGCCGATGACCTTCTCCGGTCGCCGGGTGGCGGCACCCAATTTGGTGATGGAGATCGAAGAGGTGTTGGTGGCCAGAATGACCTCCGGTCGAGTGATCTCATCCAGTTGGCGAAACACGCCTCGCTTGATCTCCACATCTTCGACGACGGCTTCCACCACGAAGTCGGCATCGCTCAATGACGTCACCTCGGGAGTGGTTCGAATGCGTTCCAGGACTCGCCGTTTCTCTTCCTCGGTCAGTCGCTGTTTGCTCACCTCGCGGGAGAGCCCTCGATCGATGGTCTGCATCGCTCTGGTGAGGGCCTCGGCGGCGACGTCGCAGAGAAGGATGCGGAATCCGGCGCGGGCGGCCACCTGTGCGATCCCACTTCCCATAGTGCCCGCGCCAACGATACCCACGGTTTTGATTCCCTCGAGCTCGGACATACCCATCCTCGACGAAAGCCTCACCGGCATTCCCGCCGCCCATCGGGCAACCCGAGCGGATGCATCCGCTCGGGCGTCACAGCGCCCCATGGACCGTCCACTGCTCTCACAGCATTCGATCGACGTGTGAAGGTGCCGGTGGCTGTTCTCATCTCATGCACGATGCTGCCCGCCGTTCCCTTTCGGGAATCGGACGAAGGCTGATTGTACCAACAACTCCTCGACCAACACAAGATAGGCACGGCCACGGCTCCTTTCACTCCCAACGTCCGGGGATGGACGTCCCACATTGTGGACAGGCCCCATTCCGGATCCGATTCCGCGCGACGTGAAAACCGAATCGCTCGATGAGCAACGTTCCACAGCGATGACAGTAGGTATTCTCGTATCGACCCACCCGGCCGGGAAGATTCCCCGCATAGACGTAATGGAGCCCCTCGCTATAGCCAATTTCCGCCGCCCGGATCAGCGTGCTCACCGGCGTATTGTCCGGATCGGTCATCTTGTAATCCTTGTGGAAGGCGGTGACGTGCCAGGGAATGTCCGGAGAGACGGAAGCGATGAACCGAGCCATGTCCCGCAATTCCTCATCGGAATCGTTGAAGCCAGGAACGACCAGAGTGACGATCTCCATCCAGAAACCGCGCTCGTGGACCATGACGATGGTGTCCAGGACGTTCTGGAGAACGCCGCCCAGTTTTCGATAGCTCCGATCGCGGAACGACTTCAAATCGATCTTGTAGAGATCGGTCCACGGCCGGATGTAATCCAGCACCTCCGGGGTACCATTGCCATTGGAGACGTAGCCGGTGACCAGCCCCTGCGATTTGGCCACCTTGAAGATGGCCACCGCCCATTCGCTGGTGATGAGTGGCTCGTTGTAACTGCTCACCACGAGTCGAGCGCCGTGCTCCCGAGCCATGTTGACCATCTCTTCTGGTGTGATCTTCATCGGGGGCGCGACCGCTCGTGGATCACGGAGGGCTTGACTGGTGATCCAATTCTGGCAATAGGAACAATGATAATCGCAACCCAGCATACCGAAGGTGAGGGCCAATGATCCCGGATAGGCATGGAAGAACGGCTTCTTCTCCACCGGGTCGGTGTGCAGAGCGGCTACATATCCATAAGGGACGTACAACGTCCCTCCCTCGTTGTACCGCACGCGGCAAATACCATCCAATCCCGGCAGGATGACGCACCGATGCCCGCAGGCGAAACAACGGACGCGATGATTGGGAAGCTTTTCATACAGCTCACCTTCGCGGGTGAACGTTTTGAGTATCTCTTTGAGGGACACACTGGCAACGGCCATCGCTCTCACCTCCCCATTATTGTAACAAACTCTGGCGCCGAGGGGAAATCCGCCACATCGCTCGGAGAAACCACCCTCCTGAGGCAAGAGACTGACGGAGATCCATCCCTGATCAGACCTTCGAGCCAGCGTCACTCGATTCCGTTCATCACCTGGTGAAGCACTCGACTGAGATCTTGAAGCTTGTAAGGCTTGGCCACCACCCCGCGAAAACCATAACGAGCATATTCGGCCATGATGGGATCGTTGGAATACCCGCTGGAGACGATGGCGCGAGCTTGAGGGTCGAAGGCCAGGAGTTTTTTGATCGCTTCCCGACCGCCCATCCCTCCACGCACGGTGAGATCCATGATCACCACGTCGTAAGGCTCGCCCCGCTCCTTCTTCTCGCGATACAGCGCGATGGCCTCGTTCCCATCCCGGGCCACGTCCACCTCGTATCCCAGATAGGTCAACATCTGACTCCCCACATCTCGGATGAAGGCCTCGTCATCCATGAGGAGCACGCGGCCGCGCCCCACCGGAGCTTCCTCGCGAGATGTGACCTCCCGGGGAAGCGGTTTCTCCGACGCCGGAAGGTAGAGAGTGAATGTCGTCCCCCGGCCCAAGGTCGATTTCACGGTGATATGTCCCCCATGCCGTTTGATGACCGAATACGCCGTCGCCAGTCCCAACCCGCTCCCCTTCTGCTTGGTGGTGAAGAACGGATCGAATACCTTGGAGAGATGCTCCTCGGGGATGCCCACTCCTTGATCGGTGAAGGAAACCTTGACGTACTTGCCCGGAGGAAGGGGCAAATCACCACCCGAGGAGACGGTGACGTTTTCCGCCTCGATGCGCAACACGCCACCCTGGGGCATCGCCTGATCGGCATTGATGATGAGATTCTGGATCACCTGACTCATCTGGCCTTCGTCCACTTCCACCGGCCACAGGTCTTCGGGCAGCTTCATATCGCAACGGACGTTCGAGCCCCGCAGAGCGAACTCCGCCGTATCGGCGATGAGATGTTCGATGGACGCCGTCTCCTTGATGGGCGCTCCTCCCTTGGCGAAGGTGAGCAATTGTTGCGTGAGATCCCGCGCCCGGAGGGTGGCCTTCTCCGCCGCCTCCAGGCGCTCATTGAGCTTATCGCCGGGCGAAACGGATAAGCGCGCCAGGGAGAGATTCCCGAGAATGCCCATGAGCAGGTTGTTGAAATCGTGCGCGATGCCCCCGGCCAATATGCTCAGAGACTCCAGCTTTTGTGCCTTGAGCAACTCTTCCTCCATGCGCTTGTGCTCGGTGATATCGATCATCAGTCCGCGGATCTGCCGGATCGTTCCTCGGTCAGCGCGAACCACGCGGACGATGTTCCGCAGCCAGACGATCCGCCCATCGGCGGCCATGGCCCGGTACTCGATCTCGTGATGCTGCCCTTGACGAGCGGCGGCGAGGAAGGCATCGATCACCGCATCGCGATCATCGGGGTGAACGTGGCGAATCCAGAAGTCCTTCTCCGTCAACCATCGTTCCACGGGGTAACCGAGAATATCCCGAGCCCGCTCACTGACGAAAGTGAACCGCATCGTCTCCGGATCGCACTCCCAGACGATGGCATCGACGCCCTCGACGAGATCCCGATACCGCTCTTCGCTCTCACGGAGCGCCGCCTCGGCCCGACGGCGCTCGGCCGTCTCCAGAACGAGGGAGACGAAATCGGCCACCGAAGCGGCGAAATCCTGCTCCTCGAGCGTCCACTCCCGCCGTGATCCCGTGTGCTCGTGGCAGACGACGCCCACCACCCGACCGTGCAACCGAACGGGCACGTCCAGCATGGAGGTGATCCCATACGGCTCCAGATACTCCTCGACGAATTCATTGGTACGAGGATCTTGGCGAACGTCATCGGCGGCAATAGTGCGGCTCTCTTCCAGAGCGGCGAAATACCGCGGATAGCGCGATGCTTCCAATTGCATACCGCCTTCGTGTTTGTCCTGACTCAACAAGTAGAGGTCCTGGCACCGAATGGCGCTCCGCGGCTCGTCGAACAACCAGACGCTCACCCGTTCGACGCCGAGCGTTCGGGCATCGATCTCGGTGATCGTTCTCAATGCCAGGTCCAGATTGGCCACGTCCATCCTGGCCAGTTCCAGCAGGGCCTGTTGGTGCCGGGTGACCTGTTCGATGCGCCACCGCCACTGCTCCTCGGCGCGCTTCCGCTCGGTGATATCCCGAGCGATCCCCTGGACGCCCACCGGTCGGTCGCCCTCATAGATGAGTCGCGTGTTCACCTCCACCCAGACGGGCGTTCCTTCTTTCGTGTAGGTGAGCAGCTCATAGGGACCGGTTCGCTCCACGCCGGCCAGTTTCTTGCGTAAGTTCTCCATGGCAACCGGGAGGTAGGCCGGATCGACGATGTGCTTGATATTCTTTCCCACAATCTCGTCGTGACGATAATGATAAGTCTTCACGGCGGCGGCATTCGCCGAGGTGATATTTCCTTCCAGGTCGTGAGTGTAGATGATGTCGTTGGCATTCTCGACCAGATCTCGATACCTTTCTTCGCTCGCCCGAAGGGCCATCTCGGCTTTTTTGCGTTCGGTGATATCGGTGATCACTCCTTGCACGCCGATGAGTTGCCCTTGGTGCAAAATGGGTCGACTGGAACTCCTCACCCAACGAACCTCGCCGCTCTTGGCGACGACCTGGAATTCCAGGGGACCGAGTTCCCCGGCACAGGTCTTCTGGAAACTCTCCATCAAGAGCGCGCGATCGCCCGGATAGACGAATTCCACGAAAGGTCGGCCAATGACCTCGGAAGGAGAATAGCCGCTGGCCTGCTCGATGGTGGGGCTGATATAGGTGATGATCCCTCGGGCATCGACCGAAAAGATGACGTCGTTGATATTCTCCACCAGTTCCCGGTATTTTTCTTCCGACTCGCGGAGAGCCAATTCCGCCTGTTTGCGCTCGATGGCCATGGCGACCTGCGAGGAAACGAACAGGAGGATTTCTTTCTCCTTCTCGGTAAACCGGATGCCCTCACTGTAGCTCTGAACGACGAGCGCTCCGATGGTGCGCTCTCTGACTTTCAACGGCACGCCCAACCAATCGATGGAGTGCGTGCCGATGAGCTCGACCTCTCCCTTATTCACCAGTTCGGCGAACACCTCGGGCGAGGCCAACAGGGGCTGGCCCGTCCGGAGGACGTATTCGGTCAGCCCTTTTCCGGGTTTCTTCGGCGCCGGGCGCGGATCGTGTTGGTCAACGAAGTAGGGAAAACTGATCAACCCGGTTCGCTCATCGTGGAGCGCGATGTAAAAATTCTCGGCGGGCATGAGTTCGCTGATGATCTCGTGGATCAACCGAAACAGATCGTCGAGGTTTTCGGCCGCATGAGCGGCCTCGGAGATCTTATAGATGGACGCCTGGATGCGCTCGGCCCGCTTCAATTCGGTGATGTCCTTGGCCACGGCCAGGAGGCACGGTTTCCCTTCCAGCTCGATGATTTCCGCCGATAACAAACCCACCCGTATCTCACCGGATTTTCGCCGGAAAGCGAACTCCAGATTCCGAACCGTCCCTCGTTCTCTCAATGATCGGACCATTCGCTCCCGATCTTTCACATCGACCCAGATGCCCAACTCCAGCGCCGTTCGACCGATGACCTCCTCGCGCCGGTAACCGCTGACCTGCAAGAACCCCTCATTGACCTCCAGATACCGACCCTCTTCCAACGTGCTCAGCGAAATGGCGTCCGGACTGGCGCGGAATGCCTTGACGTACTTCTCTTCCAGGACGCGTCGCGTTTCTTCGGCGCGCTTTCGCTCGGTGATATCCCGAGCGACCCCCAAGATATGCGCCTCCCCTCCCGCCCGGGTGTGAACGGCGATGTTAAATTCGAACACCGCGTAGGCTCCCGATGCAGCTCGCCATCGGGCCTCGCAGAGCACCGGCACCCGCTCCCGTACCGCCCGCCGAATGGTCTCCGCCATCGCCGATCGATCATCGGGATGCATGAGAGCCTCCACAGGCATCCCCAGCCAATCCTCCCGCGAGTATCCGAGTTCCCGCTCGAATGCCGGATTCAGAGAGGTGATCACTCCCCTCGCTGGATCGAGCGTGAAGATGATCTCCGGCGAAGCCTCCACCAAATTCCGATACTGGGCCTCGCTCCGGCGAAGCGCCTCTTGCATCTTCTTCTGCTCGGTGATGTCGCGCTGAGTCCCCCAGGCGCGAACCAGGCAACCGTTTTCAACGATGCCGATCAAATTGTTGAGAAATACGCGCAAGTTTCCTCGCACATCACGCTCATAGGATTCGGCGTCGGTGAGGCGAAATCCACAGCGAATGAATCGTCGCAAATAGTCGATATTCCGCTCGTCGTCGGGAGGGAGCAAATCTCTCAGCGGGATGCCCAATAACTCCTCGCCACGAGTCCTACCATACATGCGGGCCATCGTGTCATTGCATTCGACCAGCCTCCCCGTGGCATATATCCGATCGATGATCTCCCGCTCATCGAGATCGATGGGTATGGGTTCGGCGGCCTCGAAGCACCAGATCCCTTCCGAGCTATTCTCAATGAAAGCGCGAAACCGCTCTTCAGACCGGGCCAGTTGCTCTTTGGCCCGTTGAAGATCGGCGTGCACGGCCTCCAGTTCCGACAGACGACGACGGAGATCGGAGAGTTCTTTGGCGAACGATTCTTCTGTCCGTTCCCTGCGCTTCCCCATGAAGCCTCCAAAAAGGTCCACTCCGTACTATTGCAAGACCTCTGGGGATCCGATCATTCGAGTGACTCGTCGGATCACACCAATAGCGATAGAAGACGAATTCGGTCTTTTCGCATGCCCTCTCATTGGTTTCCCTCGCTCGGCGAGCCTCCCGGCAGATCGCAATTCAACGCCTCTCAACCCACATCTCTCATCACCATCATGCCACGTTCTCATGTATTCGTCAAGCACGAACTCCGACGCGCATCTTCGCGCTCACCGAGCATGCGCTCCCATGCCCGCCGATCTCCCTCCCCTTGCCAGCCGGCCACCGGTCGATTAAAAATGGAGTCGAGTTTCAGATCGAGGAGGTGTGTTATGAATCGAAGGACAATGTGGGTGATGACGGCAGCCATCGTCGGTAGCGTCTTCCCTTCCGCAGCCTTCGGTCAGAGTTCGGCCGATATAGTGACCACTCGAGAGATGAATCGCATCAATTGGATGGAATTCCGGGACGTCGTACCATCGAAAATCAATACGGTCATCCTGCCCACGGGGACGCTCGAACCTCATGGAGTGATCGCTAACGGGGCAGACAACATCGCTCCCTTGGCCATCGCGCGACAGATCGCCCGTGATGTGAACGCGCTCATCGCTCCCACGCTCCCTTATGGGGTGACGGGCAGCATGAGCAATTATCCCGGTGCGTTTCAAATCAGCGAGAAGGCCTATCGTCCTTTCGTCACCGACATCCTCGAGGGACTGGTGGCCAATGGATTCAAGAATATCATCATCATGAACGGACATGGAGGGCCGCAAACGGCGATCCTGCAATCGGTCGCCGCCCAGGTGGCCAACGCTCATCGCGGCGTCCGCACGCTGGTCATCAACTGGTGGTCGGTCACCGCCGACATCATGAAAGAGGTGTTCGGTCAGAATGGAGGGCATGCCGGGATCAACGAGACGGCGTTCATCCAGGCCATTGATCCCCGCCTCGTCTACCGGGAGCGCTACACCCCAGATCTGGCCATCGCCTATCCTGAGCCGGGAACGTGGGCGGCCACTCCCTTTCCCGCCTCCATCGGCCTCTACGAGGAGGGGGAAGGATATCCCGATTTCGATGAACAGAAGGCCAAAATCTATTTCGATCGCGTCACCAAGGCGATTGCCGATCTCATCAAGGACATCATCAAGCGCTGGGACGCTGCTGGCCTGTGAACAGCACGCGTTGATCGGGACCTTCACGATGGGCTGCTGAACGTCGGAGGGAGGACGGCTCCCGGAGCGGAGACGACTCATGAACTATCTGGACGAACTCAATGAACGACAGCGGGAAGCGGTGATGAACGTGGAGGGGCCACTGCTCGTCCTGGCCGGCGCGGGCTCGGGCAAAACGCGCGTCATCACCTATCGCGTGGCCTACTTGATCGATCGGGTGGGCATCGAACCTCGACGGATTCTGGCCGTCACGTTCACCAACAAAGCTGCCGATGAGATGCGCGACCGGGTCATACAATTACTCGATGGTCGCTCGCTTCCCGAACTTCCTCTCATCTGCACATTTCACAGCTTTTGCGTGCGCCTGTTGCGCGCTCACATTGAATCCCATCCCTCAGGCTATACGCGCCATTTCTCCATCTACGATGATGAAGATAGTCTTCGGGCGATCAAGGCGGCGATGACAGAACTGCAACTCAACGAGCGCCTGCTCTCACCACGTGCCGTCCAGGCCGTGATCAGTCAGGCGAAGAATCGCGGCCTGAGCGCCGCCGAATACGGCGCTCGAGCGCGCCGAGCAGCCGATGCTCAGAAGGAAGCCATTGGCCGGATCTTCCAGTGGTATGAGCGCCATCTCCGCACCACCAATGCTCTGGACTTCGATGATCTGCTGCTCAAAGCGGTGGAATTGCTTCGCTCCCGGAGCTCGATTCGCGAGCACTATAATGAGCGATTCCGCTATCTCCTCATCGATGAGTACCAGGATACCAACCACCCGCAGTTCGAACTCGCGCGACTGCTGACCGAACGGCACCAGAATCTCTGCGTCGTCGGCGATCCCGATCAATCCATCTACCGGTTCCGCGGCGCCGACATTCACAATATCATCGATTTCAAGACGCACTTCCCACAGGCCAAGGTGATCACACTGGAGCAGAACTATCGCTCCACGCAGCGCATTCTCACCGTGGCCAACAGCCTCATCGGCCATAACACCCAACGACCGAAGAAGTCCCTGCGAACAGAAAACGAACCCGGTGATCCGGTGGCCATCTACGAGGCGGATACCGGAGAGGAAGAAGCTCGATTCGTCGCTGAGACGATCAAGAATCTCCTCGGTCATTCCGGCAGCCCGCCGTCGACTATGCGAGTCGCCGTTCTCTACCGCACC
>RFHM01000395.1 GCA_003696865.1 Acidobacteriota bacterium
ACGGCGAACACGACGTTCACGTGGACCGTGACGATTGTTTATACCACGCGGCAGAGCGAGCCTCGGACGCTGAGCGAGCAATTTGGGGGGGCAGAGCCAGGGCGGGGGATGGTTCGGGAAGGCTAGTTGCAGATGCTATATGGATACGGGTGCCATTGAAAGAGAGGGGTTTTAATAATTATGTTGAACTCGTGAGGGGTCAAGATCCAAATTGTCCCTAACATCTCATAGGAGGGACTGATGAGTCATCGATTAATTCAACAAATCGCAGTCCTTGTCCTCAGTATGGTCGCTTTAAGTGCGACCCTACTGGGTGTCCAAGTTCAACCCAAGTATGCCTACTTTTTTGATATTTTTGGAAAGTTCATTAAAGTGGAAATCTCAACGAGCCAAGTGGTGGCGCATGGGTCCCTCATGGAGATCAAAGGAGTGAGGGAATTCTTACCAAACTGGAGAGGCAAGTGCGAGACTTGTCGCGTGCGCTATGATCCAAAGCTCCATCGGTTATATGTTCTCACCTACTTGGACTTCCACCCTCTGTCTGAGACTATGGCTCTTCGGATCCTTGCTCTGGAGTTTCCCTCGTTCAGGCTGATAGGTAAGGTAGACATTGGTAAAGTAAAGATTGGCGACGTGGGATTTTTAATCACCCCAGATGGTCGCCATCTATTGATCAGCTATGAGATTCCTTCTCAAGGTCAGAGCTGGACATTTGTAAAAGAGACCTACAATACGAGGAACCTCGAGCGGGTTGAGTTGAAGCAAGAAGTTATTCCCAGAATCCCTTACGATCCAGTCGCGCTGGCCAGGGCACGCTTTTCTCACAAGGCCTATTTTGCGCCTGACGGAACAACAATCTACGATGGAGAATATGCGATTCAGGGAGAGCGGGTGACGCGTCGCTCAAAGCCTCGACTTCCGGCTGAGGTGGAGCGATTTGTCAAAGAGAACCCTGATTTTTCCCGTCATCCTCCCGTTTGGCTGGGTGAGAATGGTCATCGGATGCTACTTTGGGAAACGAAGTCTCGTCAAAGAACCAGGAAGTTATTGGATGAAAGCATGGGCAAAAGCAAAGAAGAAAAGTATACCATCGAGTATGCTACGGGTCGATTGGCTCTCTATGACACACTGGTGGGGAAGAAGGTAAGATTATGGAGAGTTGAAGAACTTGAGGGAGATGCTCCACAGTTGATAGCAGTCACCCCTAATGGCCAGTTAGTATATTTCGCCAAGTCGGTGGATGAGCGGCATGCCGAGTTATATGCTGTGGATTTAACGATGAAGGGGCGCCCAGTTCGGCTGCCGCTTTTCGGGTTGGATATTTACAATACCTCTTGCTTTTTTGCTGATCAGTAAAACTGGGCGAGAAGACGGACATTACGTGATCGATGTCTGTCATCACAGAGGGAGTAAAGTCCGAGGAACTCGCTTGTCGAGCAGGAGCGGTTGCGGGATGAAACCTATCGGGATGCGCTGGCCAAAGCTCACCAGATGGCTATTGAGCAGAGCAATGAGTTGCGGCCACGATTTAGAGATCAACGGAATCCGAACCAAGGATCCGGTCCGCTTCAAGGGGAGGCCGGGCTATGATATTACGAAGAAAGGAGCCGAGGAAGATGAGGAGGAAAAGATGGTTACGGGACCTTCGAGCCAACCCGGCGATGGGATGATCCCGGGAAGGTGACCACGGGCCGAGCGCCGGTCAACGAGCTCAACTGGACGAGGGCATTGTTCGGGATGGACGCCACCGGGACGGATGCCGAGGGCAAGATTCTGGGGGTGTACATCAACCGGCTGCCGCTGATCAATCGCGACGGGATGCGAGTGACGATTGATCAGATGGCTACGGGCATCGGCAATGTGGCGGCGCATGAGGCGGGACACGCCTTGGGGCTGGTGCCCAACAGCACGTCGGCCAGTCAACGGGACCAGTTCAAGGACGAGCGCTTTGCCGGCGTCACGTTCGATGGCGATGCCGAGCATCACGCGGGCAAAAGTGGAGAACACATCATGGCCACGGAGCAAGTCGATCAATCGCTCAGTGGGACTCCCGTGATTCTGACTACGAGGTTGAAGTTCCGGAAGGCTCCCAAGGATGCGGCCTATCTGCAGGCCATCTTGCCGCGCTGAGCGGAAGGAGGACTGATTCTATGATCGGGCGAATCGCGCTGAGGCTGATGATCCTTGTGTTTCTGCTCACCCTGCATCCTTCCTGGGCGTCGGCCCAGGACTGGGAGTGGGGGAGTGTCGATGACAATCCACTCACCTGGGTGTTCTACGAGCAGCTCCCCATCATTGTGGTGGGGCGGGTTGTTGGCGTTCGTTCCGTCCCCGGGGTGACGGTGAACAAACGGGGGAGCATCAGTGGGGTGAAGCTCTACACCGTCGAGGTGGAGCAGGTGGTGAAGGGTTCCGGGATCCTCCCGTTCGAGGAGTTACCGGTTCTGGTCGTGCCGCGGGTGGTGGTGAATCCGCCTCTGGGGCCCCACCTGCGACATCTGGAGGGACGCCTCCATCTTCCGCCGCGACGACAGGAGATCTATCCGGATCTCCCGGTGGGGCAGCGGCGTCTGTTTGGGCTGTTTCCGGCCACGTTGAGCGACCCGACGGGCGAGGTGGTCTGGAAGGGGATCGAAGCCTTGTCGGCCGAGGGGCCACTCTATGGCTACTCGCTGTCCTATCCGGTAAGCCAAAACGGGAAAGAGGTTCGGGTGGTGAGGCGCTACAAACACATCTTGAGCCTCAAGGATCAGGAGAAGCGGATTCGGCGGTTGGCGGTCTATTCGTTGCGGTGGCTGCGGGATCCCAGGGCGTCGGAGGTGGTGCAGTTGGGGGCAGTAGAGAATCTGCGGGGGATACACGTCAGTTGGGCGTGGGGACGAGTGACGCAGCGGTTGGGCAATGGACAAGTCATCGTCGGTCCGGCGAGTCGGCTGACGGCCGAGTATCTGACCGCGGCGGAGGTGAACGAGTTGGTGAGGATGACGCTGGATCGCCGACGCTCCGCTTACGTGAGGAGCAACCTCATTTGGGCCCTCAAGGAGTTAGTTGAGTATGGGCATCGGCGGTTGCGGCCGGAGCCGTTCGTGCGGTTGCTGCAGGATCGGAGCGAGGACCACGACGTGCGCTGGAATGCGATTTTTTTACTGGAGCAGATTGGGGGGCCGGTGGTGCGGCAGGCGTTTCGGGAGTTGCTGCTGGAGGAGCCGACCGAGGATGAGCGGATGCTCCGGTATCGGGTGAAGGAGTCGCCGATACTGAAGAGTCGGCCGTGAGGGGGCCGAGGAGATGCTGATCTGATTCCCTACGAGCCCTCAACGGGTGGATTTCCCCCTCTCGAAGGCTTGACA
>RFHM01000396.1 GCA_003696865.1 Acidobacteriota bacterium
GACCATATCTGGTGGTCACGCGTCGCTACCCGGGTTCAACGTTCGGCCTGACGTCACGCGGTCTGACCTGGATACTCGATGCGGCCGATGTCTTCAATCCGGGGCAATTGCTGTTTCGCAACTATCTGCTCCGCCGCAAGGATTATCAGGAGCGCCTGTTTCAGCAGGCGTATGTGGGGCTCCTCTGGTATTCGGAGCTGAGCACTTATGGGTCGGAGCCGACCCCTCTCTCCCTGGAGGCCATTCAGGATATGAAATTTCAGTTGCTGGCCAATCGGAGCATTTTCGGGCGGTGGATCGATCCCCGGGTGAGGGGAGAATTCATTTATCAATTCGAGAACGAGATGCGCGATCACCTCTGGGGAACGTCATCCTATCTGGCCAGCGCGGCTAACGAATACCACCTCGGCTACGAGGAGTTTCATCGTTACACGCCCAGTGGCGTCCCTCTGGCGCTGGGGGGCATTCTCTATTACGATCCGGCCCTGGCTCCCGAACCTGATCAGGTGAAGTGGCCGGTCGTAAACCCATTCGATTTGACGTACAATCCATTCACCGATCCCGCCGTCCAGCAGGCCGTCAAAGCCTCGCCGGGAGCCAAGATCCCGTTGGCCGTCTACGTCTACCAGAGCAATCTGGCGCTCAAACCGATCATCGTCGTCGATTTCTTCCGGCCCAATAATCCGCGGCTGCGCGAAGCGGCCACCTATTGGCGAAAGCTGACCAACGAGATCCTGGCCGTCAAGGATGTGAGTCTCCTTTACAGTCTGCTCAATCGCTCGCTCAACTTCGCCGCCAATCGGAAGGAGATCACCTGGTTCAGCGATAAAAAGCTGGCGCTGGGCATCGAGGAATTGCGTCTCTCACTGGAGGCTCATCTCTACTTCGAACCGCCCATCGCCGATGAACTGCTCGACCGCATAGATCGACTGATCATCAACCCGCTGGTGCAGCCGGGACGCCTGCAACGCCTTCGCGCTCAACTCCATTATCGGGCGTTGATCGCCGATGGCGGAGCCGAAGTCCTTCGCGTAGCCCGCCGGGTGCGGGAACGGCTCATTCGGCAGGTGACGGGGAATCGCCATCGTCCGCTGACGGCGGCCGACTATGCCGCCTATCGCCGATACCTGCATAAGCAACCCTATCTGCGGCGATTGGAGGTTTGCCTCCACGATACCCACCTGAGCAGCATTCCCCAAGATCAGATCCTCGAGGCGCTCGACGTGCTGGCCACCGAAGCGGACGGCCATGACGAAGCCGCCATTGAACTCCTCACTCAACTGCGATTGAAGCTGCGGCGAGAGTTCCGCGCCCGCCAACGCGGTGGAGGTCGGATCGACTGGGAACTCAACGGGTTGATCGCCCGCATCGGCGCGGTGCTGGAGCAACTCTATCGAGCGGCGGGCAAGTCGCCGGCTCAGTTAGCCCGAGATCTGGCCGAACGGGATCACCAACTGGTCGAAGAGGCGGCGGCCATCGAAGCGCAATGGGAACGGCGATTGACGAAACGGTTCACCAACCGGATGCACCGTGAACTGGCGTTCCTGCGCCGATTCGTCAACAGCGGCGGCGATCTGACGCGATTCTCGCCCTGGTACGTCGCCCGGGCGTTGAATTTCTTCCGCCAGGTCCCTCTGGCTCTCAATCACCTCCCCCGAGCGGCGACGATCTACCGACAACAGGAAGCGACCATTCGGACGGTGCTCAAGCAGGTGGAGGAGACGCTGGCTGTCGCTCGATCATCCACCGAAAACATCGAGTGGCTGAGTCAACAACGATTTTATTGCCTCCAACTGGCGCGCCAAGCCCAAGCCACGTTGGTGGCCCTTGGACGGCGTCCGGGGACATCCCCCGGCACAGTGCACGGTCGTGACGTTCCTTAAGATCAACCGGAGCGAATGAAGTTCCAGCAGGAGGACATGTTCATGCGCGGCAGGCGTCGAAGGTGCTCACGATGGATGGTCGTCGGGTGGGTGTGTGCGGTATTGATCGGACTCCCTCCGGCGACGTGGTCTCAAATCCGAACCTTCCCCAAACGATTGGTACTGATCGAAGCCGATGGGCTTCCGCCAGATCTGCTGGCGGCGACGGCGTTCCCGGAGAACGACGACCTGGTGAATCGATTGCCTTACGCCGAGGAATTTCGTCGAGCCGTCCGCGTCTTCCGGGCCCAGACGGGGCGAGAGATCATCCTGCCCAACGTCCGGAAATACTTCTTCAAGGAAGGCGTTTTCTTCCAGAATATATTCACGGCCACGCTCTCGCTCTCGGCCGTCTCCTGGAGCGTCATCAATACGGGACAGCCGAGCGTGGTGAAGGGGCATGGGACATTCAGTCGCGATACGTGTTATCTTCGCTCTTATCTGGACGGATTTCGCGATGCCCTGGATGCCATCCAGCGCCGAGGCGAGAAGACGGCGGCCCTATGGCATTTGGATCAGGTGGGGGTCAGCCCGATATTTGACGCTTTCGATCCCTGGCGCGCCTGGACGAGCCCGCAGATCTATCGCCGCCTGGCCAACCGGGATTTCTTCGCCGTGGAAGGAAGGCGCTGGCTGACCAATGGCCAGCGGTCGGCAGCGGGCATCGCCCGATCACATCTTTCGCGCCTGGCCACGGGCATCGACTACGTGGAATTCACCCAGGAAATGACCGCCATCATGGCGGCCAAGAAGATCCTGGCCCGGGATCTCTCCGGCCAGGAGCGGTACGATTTCATCGCCCCGTTTTTCCCCATCATGGATCACCAGCAACACGTCGATCCTCATCCCATCAATTTGATTCGCCGACTGGCCGATCTGGATGAACTGATGGGCATGATCTTCGCCGCCGTAGAACGCAGTCAGCGGCGCGATGATACCGTTGTCGCCCTCGTCTCCGACCACGGCTCGGATATCCAACCGGGGAAGACGGCTTTTTCTTTCCCCCTCACCCGCGCATTTCGAACGCCGCTATTTGGAGGACACACGGTACGAACCCTGCTGGTGGAAAATGCTTGGAGCGCGCTCACCGTACCGCTGCCCGGCATTGACTTCCCGCGCACCTATGAAAGTCGCTTCTCTCCTTACGGGAAAAAGCGCCATCCGCAATTCGGGGAAGATGGATACGTGACGGCGTTCATCGATAATTTCGGTAACGCTCGAGCCAGCGTGTACCTGCGCAACAACGATCTCAATCGTCTCCACCTCATCTTGCTGGAGCTGAAGAAGCAACCTCTCCCGCCGGAGCGATTCGCCCGGTTGCGCGCCCTGTTCCGTCGCACGCTCGATGAGACGCGCCGCTGGCTGGAACCGGATCTGGCGCTCTACGAAGATTATCACCGGGGAGCCATCGATCTGGCCGACCATCTGGCCCAGAAGGCCGATCACTATTCGCGAGACACCGCCTTCCGACTGCGCCAGGAAGCCAACCGCGACGAACCACAGATCCGAGCTCTGCGACGACTGCTCAGCATCCAGTTCGAACCTAACGGCCGCGGTCCCTTGTTCGATGAGATCTTCTCCAAACCGTTCCGCATCTCCGACTTCATCCCCAAGAGGTATCTCGGACGCCCGAACACGCTCTATCAGTTATCGCACTACACCATCGGTTTGGACGATCGACTTCGCTGGGTGGAGACGACCGTCGATGCTCAGGGGCGCCCGGTGCCGATGAATTATTTCTCTATCCTGTCTCATTATCAGGCGGCCAATGCGCCGGTCAATGGGATCAAGAACCCGTTCGATCTCATCGTGGTCAAGGTTCCCGTCGACCGCGTCGCCTCGGCGTTGCGGCGTCATCACCGGCTCGGCCGGGATGTGACGTTAACCGAGGCCGTATGGGTCAAGTCAACGGCGCGCCACCATCCTCGTAAGGGAGGAGAGGCGCTGATCCTTCGAACGGTCGATGGACGCATCGCCTACATCCCGGTGAACCACCTTCAACAGCAGGCTGATGGCCGCCTGACCTTCGAGCTGGCCGAGGATAAGGATCCTCTGGCCCTGTTGCGTGGGCCCGGCTTCCAACCCGATGCCCCAGTGGCGCCGCTCGATTGGATGCGGACCTTTCACCCGGCACGAGCCTGGCTGCGGGCCATTTATCGAACGGAATACAGTATCGGCCTGTTCACCATCCTGGATCTGCTGGATGATCCGGTGCCCCGATTCGTCGACGCTCCCGAATTCCAGCGATACCTCATCTACTTCAGTTCCGAGGAGATGAAACAGCGCTACTTGCGCGGGTTGAAGCGCAAGTATGCTAGCCAGCAGCCGGACTTCATCGTTTGGGCCAATGACCTCTGGAACTTCAATTCCAAAGCGCGCACCTCGGGAGGGAGTCACGCCTCGCTCAAGCCTTCATCGACGCGCATCGTGTTCGCCATCTGGGGAGGTGATCATACAGGGGTGGCTCGCGGGCGAATGATCACCGATGTGGCGACCTCTCTGGATATCGTCCCCACGCTATTTCGCGCCGTGGGGATGCTCAACGAGAACAACGAAGTTATTCGCGATCCGGCCTCTATTCCGGAACGTCCGTTCCACCGGTTTCCCGGGCGCGTTCTCAATATCTGGGATGCCAGTTATGCCAGAGCGAAGCTGGCCGACCGGGCTCAACGCCCCTCCACACCGTAGAGCGCAACGATGACCCTCGCGATGAGAGACGATCTCCATCGGTCAGCGATCCGCTCCTGGCGTTGGGCGCTCATCATAGCTCTGGTGGGCGCGCTCTGGTTCCCCGCACCGGAACGCGCACAGAATGCGGTCCCTCCCGACGCGCTCATCAGCGTGGGGAGTTTCGCTCCCCTGCCTCCTCCACCGGCTCCGGAGCAACTTCGGCTGGTGACCTACAATCTTCACGGTCCACCGATGGAGCGCATCGATGACATCATCGATCTGCTGGAGCATCATCCGGCGCTCAGCGAAGCGACGATCCTGGGACTGCAAGAAGTCAATCGCCATCATCGCCAGACGGCCTATAAAGATATGGCTCGCCTGCTGGCCTCCGTTTTGAAGATGTATTACGCGTACGCCGTGGAACTTCCTTACAAACATGGGGGTGGCGAGCGCGGGCTCGCCCTGCTCAGCCGATTTCCCATGACGGAGATCGAACGGCTCGTCCTGCCTCATAAGGGGCCGGGTGGGCGTCGGCGCATCGCCCTGGGCGCCACCATTCACCTCGGTGAGCGACGACTCCGCGTGTATACGCTTCACCTGGAGACGCGCCTGTCGGCCAGTAAGCGAGGCGACCAAATCGCCGCCGTTCTGGAGCACGCCGACCGTTATCGGGACCTCCCCACGGTGATCATGGGCGATTTCAATACGGTCACCGGCGGTGCACGGAAAAAGATGATCGCATTGATGACCGCCGCCGGATTCACCTCAGCGCTTCCTGGTAAGACGATGACGTTTCAACGAATGGGCTTCATCCGATTCACGCTCGATTGGATTTGGGTTCGCCATGTGAATGTCGTGGCGGCCAAGGTGGAAAAAACGATCACCGCCTCAGATCATCGGCCCGTATGGGCGCTCGTCGATCTCCGTTCGCCGAGTGGCGACCATCCACCTCATTCCCCGCGAGACGAGTTCCAGTGAGACGGCGCGACCACATTGACGTTTCGGAGGAACGCCTTACAGAGCGGCCTTGGTCCTCCATCCCACTCGGAGCGTATCTCGCTCTGCCATCGGTTCATTCCCGCCGGGCCGTACCGCCGCGCAGGAGTCCATCGACGTGAAGAAAACGAGCATGAAAGCGATCCAAGCGACTGCCCTGGCGGCGGGATTGGCGTTATTCGTCTATCTCATCCGACGCGTCGGCGTGGCAACGATCCTCCATTCGATGGCCTTGGTAGGCTTCAACTTCATCTTCATCCTGCTCACGTCGAGCTTCAAACATACGGCTCGCGCCATCGCTTGGAAACAATGCATTCCGGACGAAGCGTCGGACGTTCGCCTGGGCGAACTCTTTCTCGTCCGGCTGGCCGGGGAATCGGTGCGCTACCTGACGTTCACCGGTCCACTCCTGGGCGAGCCATCGAAAGCTGCGCTCATTCGCCATCGTCTGTCTCTGCTCCATGGATTTTCCTCGGTCATCGTGGAAGCGATGACCTACGCGCTGGTCAGCATCATCATCACCGTGAGCGGTCTCTTCCTGCTGCTCGCGCTGTTCGCCGTTCCCGGATCGGTGCAAACATTTGGTCTCATCGTAGGAGGAGCGATTGCCGGGTTCACCTTCTTCTGGTATCTGGCCATACGGCGCCGTTGGCGCGTACTGAGTCACGTAGTCGACGTCCTGCGGCGACGATTGCGCATCTCTCGATTAGCAACCAGCGGAGATAAAGTGCGCCAATTCGAAGAGCAGGTGTATGGATTCTTCACCGACCGACCCGGCCGGCTGGCCCTGGTGCTCCTGCTCGAGTTGCTGTCTCATCTCTCCGGCGTGGTAGAAATCTATCTCGTGTTGATGTTCCTGGGCTACGAGAGCCACCCGATCACCGCCGTGATCATCGAATCCATCACCAAACTCATCAACGCCGCCTTCTTCTTCGTGCCCGGACAGGTGGGCGTGTATGAAGGAGGTCAAGCTCTCGTTCTGAACCTCCTCGGATTGGGCACAGCGGCCGGCGTCACCCTGGCACTCATCGAGAAAATAAGGAATTTATTCTGGGCGGCAGTGGGCCTTCTCATCCTGGCTTATTACATTCTCAAAGGTCGGTGGGCTCGACCACAGGAACAGCGTGCGACTGAATGACATTCCAGCTCGCCCACTGAGAGAGATGAGCGACCAGACGAGAGACGAGGCATGTGAAGAGGAACGAACGAGGAGCGATGGGGTTCGGCTCCCAATGTCAGACGCTCAGCCGCGATCTTCAGCGCTTCAATCCTGCGCCAGTTCGGCGAGCGCCATGGCCATAGAATGAAACAGGACGCGCCCATCGGTGCTGCCCAGCACCTCTTCGGCGGCGCGCTCGGGATGGGGCATCAATCCGAAGACGTTGCGCTGGCGATTGCAAATGCCCGCAATATTGTCCAACGAGCCATTGGGATTGGCCCGGTCGGTGACACGGCCCCGTTCATCACAGTACCGAAGGAGGATGCGGTTCTCCCTCCGAAGGCGGTTCAGCGTCTCCGGATCGCAATAATAATTTCCTTCCCCGTGGGCGATGGGCAAGCTGAGGATCTGTCCGCGCTCATAAAGATGAGTAAATGGCGTATCGGTCGCTTCCACGCGCACGTGGACGAATTGGCAGACGAATTTCATCGTGCGATTGGGCAGCAATGCCCCGGGCAACAGGCCGCTCTCACAGAGGATCTGGAATCCATTGCAAATGCCCAACACCAGGCCCCCCGCCGCGGCGAACGATTTGACGGCCTGCATGATGGGACTGAATCGGGCGATGGCCCCGGCCCGCAAGTAGTCGCCGTAAGAGAAGCCCCCGGGTAAGATCACGGCATCGTACCCTTCCAGGCTGGTGGCCTGATGCCAGATGAAATCGACCGGCTGGCCGATCACTTTGCTGACCACGTGGTAGGCATCATGATCGCAATTGGAGCCGGGAAAGACGACCACTCCGAACTTCATGACGTTTCCTCCAATTCCACCCGGTACTCCTCGATCACCGGATTGGAGAGCACCTCGCGCGCCAACTTGTCGAGCATAGTCTGAGCTTCATCCCGAGTGAGCGAATCACTGAGCGCGATTTCAAAGTACTTCCCTTGGCGAATGTCCTCGATGCCCCGGTAACCGAGCGTCTGGACGGCTTGATGAATCGTCTTCCCTTGAGGATCGAGGACCGACGCTTTCAGTACGACGTAGATTTTCGCTCTCATGATACCCCTTTCTCGCTCCCGAACACGCGGTCGAAGATCTTATCCACATTGCGCAGATGCCGACGGAGATCGAAGATATCGCGCAACGCCTCCGGCGGCAGCCAGCGAGCGATGTCCGGATCGGCCTGGACGAGTTGGCGGAAATCTCGCTGTTCGTCCCACGCCCGCATGGCCACTCGCTGGACCAGCCGATAGGCCTCTTCTCGCGTCAGTCCGCGCCGGGTCAATGCCAACAGGAGCGCCCCGCTGAAGATCAATCCGCGGGTGGCGTCCAGATTCTGGCGCATTCTCTCCGGATCAACGACCAGCGTGTCGATGAGCGTGGTGGCGCGATCCAAAAGGTAATCGGTCAGAATGCAGGCATCGGGGAGCGCGATGCGTTCGACCGAGGAGTGGGAGATGTCTCGCTCATGCCAGAGCGCCACGTTCTCCAACGCTGCCAGCAGATGGGACCGCACCACGCGCGCCAGCCCACAGATTTGTTCGCTCACGATGGGATTCCGCTTGTGCGGCATGGCGGATGATCCTTTCTGCTCCCGGGCGAAGAACTCCTGCGCTTCGCGAACTTCGGTGCGCTGAAGATGTCGGATCTCCAGGGCGATCTTCTCCAGGCACGCCGTGATGATGGCCAGAGCGGCCAGAAACTCGGCGTAGCGATCGCGCTGAATGACCTGAGTGGAAATGGGTGCCGGCCTCAGCCCCAATCGAGCGCAGACGCGCTCCTCGACCTCGGGATCGAGATGGGCGAACGTGCCCACGGCACCGGAGATCTTCCCGTAGCTGACGACGTCCACGGCGCGTCGCATGCGCTCCAGATTCCGTTGAGCGTCAGCATACCAGAGAGCCAGCTTCAGCCCGAAAGTCGTCGGCTCGGCATGCACGCCGTGAGTGCGTCCGATCATCGGCGTGTCCTTGAATTCGAAGGCGCGACGGCGCAATACGCCGGAGAAGTGCTCCAGCCGCCCGATGATCAACCGCCCGGCCTCCCGGAGCAAGAGCGCATTAGCCGTATCGATGACATCGGAGGAGGTCAGCCCGAAATGGACGAATCGCCCTTCCGGTCCGATCGATTCGGCCACGGCGGTGATGAAGGCGATGACGTCGTGGCGCACCGTCTTCTCGATCTCGTGAATGCGCGCGACATCGATCCGCGCCCTCTCTTTGATGATGGAAACGACCTCGGCGGGAATAGTGCCCATCTCCGCGTGCACCTCACAGACGGCGATCTCCACGTCCAACCATTTGCGAAACTTGTTCTCTTCGGACCAGATGGCGCCCATCTCGGGCAAGGTGTATCGCGGAATCATAACTCAATCCATTCACTCGGTCGATCGGGATAGGAGATCCGCACGCGCCGTTCGGCATCGCGGGCCAGCAGCGGACCGCGCGACGTGAGCGCTTCCACGGCGGCCAGACGAGCGATCTCCGGATGATTATTCTGCTGACTCAGGTGAATGAGCATGATATACTCGGCCCGCCCGTCGAAATCTTCGCGCAGGAAGCGCGCCATCTCTTCATTGGAGAGATGTCCATGCCGGCTCATGACGCGCTGTTTCACCGCCCACGGGTATGGTCCGAGGCGCAACATCTCCAAGTCGTGATTGGCTTCCAGAATGATGGCGTCGGCCCCTTTGAGGCGCTGAGCGACCATCTGGGGGATATAGCCCAAATCGGTGACGAATCCCACCTTGACCCCTCGGGCTTCGATATTGAAGGCCAGCGTCTCCACCGCATCATGAGGGACGGCGAAGGGATGAAACGTGAGATCTCCGATCTGAAACGATTCTTCGGCGGCGATGAAATGTCGCGTCGCCATCGTCTCCCCGCTCTTGAGGGCATTCCAGGCCTCCAGTGTCCGACGCGACATGAACACCGGTATTCCCAGAGATCGCGCCAACACCGGGACGCCACGGATGTGATCCGAATGCTCGTGGGTGATGATGATGGCCGACAGTTGTGAGGCCTCCTCGCCAATGGCGGCGAGCCGACGTCTGGTCTCGCGCGCCGAGAATCCCACGTCGATGAGGACGCGCGTCGAACCGGCGACCACCAAGGTCGAATTTCCCGCGCTGGAACTGCCGAGGACGTTTATGCGCATCAATCACTCATGTCCCACTGCTGAACGCCCCTCACCTCAACGCCACTTCCAAGAGGGCACCTCGAAGGGCGGCTCTCGTCGTCGCATCGAGAGATGCCGCCCGGCCGTCTTATTCAGCAGGCCAATTGCTCGCGCTCCAGTTGCAGGCCCCTGACCAGACCGACGACGACCAGGGCCAGGGCCTCCGGCTTGAAGACCTGGTTGGCCACACGCTGGACCTCGTCGTCAGTCACGGCATCGATGGCTCGGAGAATGTCATCGATGGCATACTGTCGGCCTAATGTAATCTCATGTCGCGCCAGACGGGACATCCGAGCCGATGACGAATCCAGACTCAGCAACAGGGAGGCCTTGACCATATCCTTGGCCCGCAGAAGTTCGCTCGATGACGGCGGCTCGGCCTTGAGCCGCCGGAGCTCATCGATCGTCAATCGGATGACCTTCTCCACGCGCTCGGGAGAAGTGGCCGCATGAATGGCCAGGACACCGGTATCGGTGAACAGCAGCGGAGCCGACTCCACGGCATAGGCCAATCCATGCTCTTCGCGAATCTTCAAAAACAATCGCGAGCTCACCCCGCCACCGAGGATGGCATTGAGGATGAGCAGGGGGAAATAGTCTTCGGACCACAGCGCCGGGCACTCGGCGCCCATGATGATCTGGGCCTGCTCCAAATGATCTTTGGGATGAATGATGATGGAGGCCGACGATATGGGCCGTTGGTTGACGGGACGATACCCACTCGCCGGAAGTCGACTCAGCGCCCGGTCGGCCATCTCGACGAGTTCCTGGTGGCAGACGCGCCCGGCCGCGGCGATCAGCATATTGGCCGGCGTGTACACCTTTTGCCAGTAGGCGACCAGATCATCCCGCGTGAGCCCGGCCACCGTCTGCGCCGTCCCCGAAATCGGCGTCCCCAGCCGATGATCGGGCCAGAAATTTTTCATGAAGACCTCGGTCGCCAGCTCATCGGGAACATCTTCCGTCATCTTGATCTCTTCGAGGATGACCTGTCGCTCTTTGACCAATTCATGGGGATCGAATCGGGGAGCCGAGACCAGATCGGCCACCAGGTCGAAGGCGCGCTCCAGATGTTCATCCAGCACCTTAATGGAATAGCCCACGCATTCGTAACTGGTGAAAGCATCCAGATTCCCGCCGAGAAGATCGGTCTCCACGGCGATCTCCTCGGCCGACCGATGCTCCGTGCCTTTGAATAACATGTGTTCGATGAAGTGGGATATCCCGCTCAGCTCTATCGGCTCGTGGCGCGATCCGCTGCGCATCCATATCCCCAGGCTCACCGATCGCAGGTGCGGCATCTCTTCGGTCACCACGGTGAGGCCACTAGGGAGGACCGTCTTTTGAATACCTTGTTCCATGAACTCCTCGAAAGGGGGGAATGGTAGCACAGCCGCTCATCGGTGGCAATTTACCGATGACTGTGAGGCCCAATCGTCGCCCGTCGGCCAATTCTCGCGCCGGGTGAATCCCCGCTCATGGTGTAACCAAATGCACAATGGAACTCGCATACGCTGCTGAAGAGTCGTCGTCCTCTCCGAACTCGTGGCGACGAAGGAAGCCACCTTGAAAGCGCCCTCCACCGGCATGGTGCCGACCCTTTTCTGGTTGACGCGCCATCCATTGGCAGTTGCTTTCTTCCCAGGGGTGTAATATCATTGTGCGCGCCCGGACCTGGAGATTGGAGGTCGCGCCCGGTGAAGCGTTTTCGACAGAGAGAAGGATGTACAGCATGAAAGTCGGACTCTTAGTTGGACGAGAACAGTCTTTCCCCCAAGCGTTCATTGAGAAGATCAACGCCATGAATGTGGGCCTCACCGCCGAGTACGTCAAGCTCGGCGGCGTGACGACGATCGATGCTCGGGAGTATCGTCTCATTCTCGATCGCATCTCCCATGAGATTCCCTTCTATCGCGCCTTTTTGAAGACGGCCGTGCTCAATGGCATCATCGTGGTCAACAACCCATTCTGGTGGTCGGCCGACGACAAGTTCTTCGGCACGGCGCTGGCCGAGCGACTGGGAGTGGCCGTTCCTAAAACCGTGTTGCTCCCGCAAAAGGAATACAAAGAGGGCGTGGTGGCGGAATCGCTTCGTAACTTGATGTACCCTTTGGATTGGCAGCGCATCATCGAGTATGTCGGGCTTCCGGCCATCTTGAAACCTTATGATGGTGGCGGTTGGAAGCACGTCTATCGTGTCGATTCGCTGGATGAATTGCTGTGGTACTACGATCAGACGGGCCAGCTGTGCATGATGTTGCAAGAGTTCATTCAGTTCGAGAAGTATGTCCGCTGCTATTGCATTGGCCGGAAGAAGGTCCTGGTCATGAAGTACGATCCCACCAAGCCCTATCTCCAAGGTCAATACGAACCGCTTGGCGATTATATCGATCAGGCGCTTCATGACCGTATCGTGCGCGATTGTATCACGCTCTGCGAGGCGCTCGGTTATGATATCAACACGCTGGAATTCGCCATTCGAGATGGCGTCCCTTACGCCATCGATTTCATGAATCCGGCGCCGGACGCTGATTACTTCTCGGTGGGCGAAACACACTACACCTGGTTCTTGGATGCCGTCGCCGAGATGGTCGTGGAATATGCTCATCGGGGTCAACCCACGTTGAAGAATCATCGGTGGTCGGAGTTCCTCAATGCCTCGGTGGCCGTTGGCCGCGACTGAATCGGCCATGCCTGCCGATGAGCCGTGTCCCGAGGTGTGCCGCTTCGCCGTCCATAGAGAGAGCCATGCTCGAAGAAGCCGTCCACAGATATCACGACCTGCTGGACCGCGGCAATGAGATGGAACGGGCCAGAGATCAGCTCTGGCAACGATTGGAGGAGGCCCGCCTCGTCTTCGGCGGGCGCCCATTGAGCCCGTATCTCCGCCCTCATTTCGTCAGCCGATCACAATTTGCGTTCATCGTGGATGTTTGCCAGAGATTATGGCCTGCTATCGAACGGGTAGCTCACCGCGCGCTCGACGACGAATCCCTGATGGATTATCTCGGCTTGACGGATGGAGAACGGCGGCTGGTGCGTCTGGACCCGGGATTCCCAGACGTCTCGCCCACCGCCCGGTGGGATTCGTTCTTGACCGATGGGGAGTATCACTTCGTCGAACTGAACGCCGAAACGCCGGCGGGCATCGCCTATGCAGACGCTGCCGCGCAGATCTTCGGGCAACTGGACGTCATGAAGGCGTTCGCCGAGCATTATCACCTTGTGCCCCTCAGCGGCCGAGAGAAATTGCTCGACGTTCTCCTGGCCACCTATCGGCGATTCGGGGGACGGGAATCTCGCCCCCACATCGCCATCGTCGATATGCGCGGCGTGCCCACTACCCGGGAGTTCGAACTCTTCCAGGAGTTCTTCGCCGCGCGCGGATATCCGGCCATCATCGTCGATCCACGGGAGTTGGCATTCCGACGGGGAAAGCTCTATGCTGGAGATTTTCGCATCGACGTGATCTACAAGCGCCTGTTGGTCAACGATTTTCTCGACATCCTCGATGAGGCCGGGGATCTCCTTAAGGCCTATGAGGCGGGCGCCGTCTGCCTGGTCAACTCGTTTCGTGGAAAACTGATACATAAGAAGCTCCTGTTCGGGGTGTTCACCGACGAACGATTCGCTTCCCTGTTCACCGACGACGAGCGGGAGCTCATGCGCCGCCATATTCCCTGGACGCGACGCTTCGAGGATCGGAAGACAATGTACCGGGGAAAGGCCATCGATCTGGTCGAGTTCGTCAGGCGGAATCGGCATCAATTTGTGCTCAAGCCCAATGATGAGTACGGGGGGAAAGGGATTTTCATCGGTTGGGAATCGGACGAGGCCCGTTGGGATGCGGCCATTCAGACGGCCCTTCAGCATGGATATCTGGTGCAAGAACGCGTAGCCACCAGCCGCGAGGTGTTCCCCTGGATCGTCGACGGTCGGCGTGTGGAGTTCGTCGAGCAATTGACCGATTTAGATCCCCTGTTATTCAAGGGCCGCGTCGGTAGTGCCTTCACGCGTCTGTCGGGCACCGAGTTGTGCAACGTGACGGCGGGCGGGGGCATGGTGCCGACATTCATCATCGATCGAAAAGAGTGATTGGAGGGGACCGTTATGCACTCACCGCAAAGTCCCTATTCTCTCCCATCCCTGGGCAAGTTCGATCAAGATTTCACCATCGGGATCGAGGAAGAATATCAGATCGTCGATCCCGAGACGCGCAATCTCCGCTCCCGCGTGCTCTCCATCCTCGAGGAGGGGAAACGCATTCTCGGCGAGCAGGTCAAGCCGGAGATGCACCAATCCATGGTCGAAATCGGGACCGGCGTGTGCATGAACATCAAGGAGGCGCGGGCCGACCTCTATCGATTGAGGAAGACGCTCTCGGAGCTGGCCGCCAGCAAGGGACTGAAAATTGTGGCCGCCTCCACGCACCCGTTCGCCCAATGGAGCGAACAGAAGATTTTCGAGCACGAGCGTTACTACAAGATCGTCGAGGACATGCAGGTCCTGGCTCAATCGCTTCTCATCTTCGGCCTGCACGTTCACGTCTGCGTGGAAGACCGGGAAATGGCCATCCACATCATGAACGCCGCGCGTTATTTCTTGCCTCACGTGCTGGCCCTCTCGACGAGTTCGCCATTCTGGTGCGGACGAAATACGGGACTCAAATCTTATCGCTCCGAGTTGTTCAAGAAATTCCCTCGCACCGATATCCCCGATTATTTCAATTCCTATGCCGAATACGAGAAGTTCGTGGAGCTGCTGATCAAAACCAATTGCATCGATAACGCCAAGCGCATCTGGTGGGATTTGCGCCTACACCCTTTCTACCCCACGCTGGAGTATCGCGTGTGCGACCTCCCCACGCGCCCCGATGACACCATCGCCATCGCGGCTCTGTTCCAGGCGATCACGGCCAAGCTCTATAAGCTCATCAAATTGAATCTGGGGTTTCGCCTGTATCGCCGAGCCTTGATTCAGGAGAATAAATGGCGCGCCGTCCGCTATGGACTGGATGGCAAGTTGATCGATTTCGGCAAGCAGATCGAGGTTCCGGTGCGCGATCTCATTCGAGAGTTGATCGAGTTCGTCGACGATGTCGTCGATGAGTTGGGCAGTCGCGAGGAAATCAATCACATCTACGACATTCTGGAGCGAGGGACGAGTGCCGATCAGCAACTGAAGATCTACCGAGAGACGGGCGATCTGAAACAGGTCGTCGATTTTCTCATCCAGGAGACGATGCGCGGGATCGAATGAAGACGGGGAATCCGGCCTCATCTCACTCGGTGGATAGCGCGAAGACGAGGCCGGCGTTGCGACGCTCAAATCCTATCGGACCCGCCGAATCGAACGGAGCGGCTACGATGATATCCTTGATTCCATCCAGGTCGATGTCGGCGACCACCAACGTGGCTCCGAAGTTCGCTCCCGTATCCGGACCGATGATTCTCATCTCCGAGGGCGGCCCCAATGCCCCCGCCACATCCCGAGGGAGGCCGCCAAACAGATCGAGCCCGCCGAGGATGATGAACACCTCGCCAGTGTTCAATCGCCCATTATCCAGCCCGTCGGCACCCGGAGCGCCGACGATGAAGTCGGCGATGCCATCATTGTTCACATCGGCCAGGTCCAGTGCCGCCCCGAACTGATCGGGTTGGGTATCGGCCAGTTGTCGCGCTTCTGCGCCCAACAGGGTGGCGTCAGGGAGCCTCCCGACCACGCCGGCGACGTCGCGCACCCCATCGGATGGCAGGGTCGGGCTTCCTAGAATGACGTACACCTCTCCGGCCCCTAACCGCGCGCGAATGAGAGCGCGAGCCGCCACGACCAGATCCGCAACCCCGTCGCCGCTGACATCGGCGATGCCCAGCGACAATCCCAATCCATCGGCGGGGAATCGACCATAGACGATGAGATCGGCCGGAGGGGCGAACACGCCGGCCAGATCGCGAACCGGTTCGCTGGCCAATCGCTGACCACCGAACAACACGTACACCTCCCCGGTATTCCTTCGCCGCTCGCCGGGTCCATCGCCATTGGGCGCCGAGAGCGCCACATCATCGACGCCATCCCCGTTCAGATCTCCCACGGCTACGGCCACTCCGGCTTGATCGACGGGATTGGCCCCGTGAATGACGATATCGGCACCGGCGAACGGGTCGGCCAGATCGATCACCGAGCGAAACCGAAGATCGGGACCTCCGAAGATGACATAGACGTCTCCGGCGGCGGCCCGGAAATTGCCGAAACCAAATGCCCCCGCCGCCCCGATGACGAGATCCGTGGCCCCATCCCCATTGACGTCGCCGAGCGCCAGAGATGCCCCCAAGCCATCCAGCGTATCCTGCCCGAAGATGGTCACGTCCGCCCCCGGTCCGAGGAGTCCTCCCATATCGCGAATAGCCTCATCAGACAAGCGAGCCCCGCCGAAGAAGATATAGACTTCGCCGGCATCGGGCCGCAGGTTGCCCGGACCATCGGCCCCCGGCGCGCCGATGACGAAATCC
This sequence comes from Acidobacteriota bacterium, assembly GCA_003696865.1. GTDB lineage: Bacteria > Acidobacteriota > Blastocatellia > HR10 > J050 > J050. Next base: position 16,434 of record RFHM01000396.1, read on the forward strand.
TCGATCCCATCACCATCGAGGTCAGCGCGAGCGGCCACCTTGCCGAAGCGATCGTCTTCCTCAGCGCCATAGAGGACGACATCTTCTCGGCGCGCCCCTCGGCTACCCAGATCACGGACGCCGATCCCCTCGCTCCCTCCAAGAATGAGGAAGGCTCCTCCTCCATTGAAACGATCGTTCTCCGGCCCATCGAAGAAGGGCGTTCCCACGACCACATCCGTCAATCCATCGCCATTGAAATCTCCGGCGGTGAGAACGCGGAGCTGATCACCGCTCCGCTGCCCCAGAGCGATCGCCAACTGATCCTTGAGACCGGCCAGATCGATGACGCGCGGTATCCCTTGTCCCGAAGCCTCCCGGCCAACCAAGAGAAAGAGGACCAACCACACCATCGAACATCGATGGGTCCTGCGGGTCATCGTCTCTCTCCTCCCCATCTCATGGATTGATGATGAAAGGACCGACGGGTGCCGTGCTGGAGAAAACGTAGACCCGACCGGCATCGGGCGTATCGCCGACATCCTCCAAAGGGGCACCGACGATGACGTCGGCGAGCCCGTCCCGGTCGACATCGGCGGCGGCCACCGCCTGGCCGAAACCGGCGTGCGCCTCGAGGTTCGGCGACCGCAGCGAGATATTGGGATTGAGCGTCCCGGAGATCGGCACGCCACTCACGATGAATACGCCGCCCGCACCATCCAGGCCGGCCACTCTCAGGCCGGGCGCCCCACCGATGATATCACCCAATCCATCTCCGCTCAGATCACCAACGGCGAGAGAGGTCCCGAAGTAGGCGAAATTGGCCGCCGGCCCGCGAATGGCGATATCGGCCGAGACCGTCCCTGTGATTTGCTGGCTCCCCTCAAACACCAGCGCTTCGCCAGCATCGGGGAGAGCATTATTCGGTCCCAAGTCGAACAAGGGCGTACTCACCACCAGATCATCGATCCCATCGCCACTGACATCGTCCACCACCATGACGCGACCAAAGGCCGCTCCTTGCTGAATATCCTGAGCGCGAAGAGTGACATCGGATGTCGTGTCAAACATCTCTCCCCCGAAGAACACCAGCGCTTCGCCAGCGTTGCGCTCGGTCGTCGACCCCATGGTCACATCGGTGCGATCGCCGGCCACGACGACATCATCGAAGGCATCGTTGTTGAGGTTGGCGGCGGCGACTGCCGTGCCGAATCGGGCGCCGGCTTCCACCGTGGAGGCCTGAAGCGTCTGGGCCGTATCGGCGGCGAAGTCCGGCCCGAAGAACACAAAGGCCTGGCCAGCCTCCTCGGCGACCGTCTCCTCCTGCTGCCCTTCCATCATGGTGGTGACATCGGTCCGATTCGCCCCCACCACCAGATCGGGATTCCCATCGCCGTTGAAATCACCGAGAGCTGCCGAGACGCCGAATCGAGCCCCCGCTTGAGGCGCAGGCGCTTGCAGCGTGAGAGGAGCCTGATCCTCCAGCGACGTTCCGCCGAAGAAGATGTATACTGCTCCCGCTCCACCGTTGGCTCCAGGCACGCCGACGATGAGATCGGCAACCGAGTCACCATTCACTTCTCCGGCGAGGAGCGTGGCTCCAAAATGGGCTCCCGGCGTTGGCGTCCCCGCCTGCAGCGACGAGGCCATCCCTGCGTCGAAGTCCGGTCCGAAGAACACATCCACGCGCCCGGCCTCGGCAGCCGCTGCTACGTCAGCAAAGGGCGCCCCGACGATGATGTCGATCCAACCATCCCCATTGACATCGCCCGTGGCTAATGTTTGCCCAAACCGCGCCCCCGACTGTGGAACCAGCGGCTCGATAGAGAGCGGCTGAATCAATTGAGCTGTTACCGGGCCTAAAGACATCAAAAGAACGGCCAGGATGACGCCAAGTTGTTTGACGGACATAAGACCTCCTCCGAGTCGCTTTCTCCGAGCCATGCCACGTTTCCCCCTATGTCATCAAGTGTCGTCATGCGAGAGGGGATGCTATCACGGCCCTCGGCAGCCCGTCAATGATCCAAGACACATGCCCGAGAGACCTCACGAGGGACGAGACAACGAGCGGCTCACGCGTTCGGCTCAACGACTTTCCCAGGAGAGATGTTCCCCCCCAGGCGACTCTTCACCGTGGCCACGCGCTCGGCATTGCGCGATGACGAATTATCGGGAGTCAGCCTTCACCTCGTGGCCGACTCACGGCCCATATGCCCCCACAGAAAGCACCATGAGAGGGGGTGGGTGACAGGGTCGACCGTGGGAAAAGGAATCTTACTGGATATTCAAATGTGACGCTGTATGGACTCCGGAGAGAGAGGTCGCGTATAGTCGCCGGACTGTCCGCCCGTCTTGCTCTCCAATCGAATGTCGGTGAGCACCATACTCTTGTCCATCGCCTTGCACATATCATAGAGCGTCAATGCCGCCACGGCGACGGCAGTGAGCGCTTCCATCTCCACGCCGGTCTGGGCCGCGGTCGCCACTTTTGATCGAATGGCAACCCCCTCTTCCTTCAGTTCCAATTCTATATCCACGTGGGTGAGCATGAGGGGGTGACACAAGGGAATGAGATCGCTCGTTCGCTTAGCGGCCATAATGCCGGCCAACCGGGCGGCCTCCAAAGGATTCCCTTTGGGCGTCTGTCGCACTTTAATGGCATCCAGAGCGGCGGCGGACATCTGAACGAATCCACTGGCCACGGCCGTCCGCTCTGTAACCGGCTTTGATCCCACGTCGACCATCTTGATGCGTCCCGCGGTATCCAAATGAGTGAGTTCCTTTCGCTCTTCCACTTATCGGACCTCCTGCGAAGGGATCAGCAATGTCTGACAGAGCTGACCGGCCTCGATCCGAGGCACGCCGTCGGGAACGATGATCAGAGCATTGGCGTGAAGGAGGGGAATGAAGTCCGAGGACCCTCCCCATTTCAAGGGCCTCACCGAGGCCCGCCCATCGCGAATCCGAAGCTGACCGGGCAAGCAACTGAGGCGATCCGGCGCATGTCGGGCCTCTGCTTCCAGCGTCGCCTCCAGGGAAGGGATGAACTTGTCGCGGGCCCCCATCATGGCATTCAATCCGGGAAAGGCGAACTGGAGAAAGGTCACCATCACGGAAACGGGATTCCCAGGCAGAGCGAAGATGGTTTTCTCCTGGAACGTAGCGAACACCGTCGGCTTTCCCGGATGCAGGCGCACGCGCTCGAAGTGGATCTTTGCGCCCAAGCGGCGCAAAGCGGGCTTCACCCAGTCATAGGCGCCCATGGAGACGCCTCCGGAGAGAATGAGGGCATCGCTGGATTCCAGCGCGGTGGCGATGCGTTGAAATGTGGTCTCTTCATCATCGGGGATGATGCCTCCATCACGTCCTTCGGCACCGAGCTGGCTGAGATACTCCCGGATGGTATAGCTGTTGCAATTTCGGATCTGCGCCGTCGACGGAATGCGGTCGACGTCCACCAGCTCATCTCCCGTGGAGAACACGCTCACCACCGGCCGTCGAGATACGGTCACCTGAGCGTAACCGAACGTCGCCATTACAGCTACTGCCGCCGGCGTGATGCGCTCGCCCGGATGGAGGAGTACTTGCCCTCGCTGGGCCTCGGCGCCTCGCCGGGTGATGAATTGTCCGGGCCGCACCCCTTCCTTGATGAGCACCGTGTGACCATCGGTCTCCGTGACCTCTACTTTCTGCACGGCATCGGCTCCCGGAGGCACCGGCGCGCCCGTCATGATGCGAACCGCTTCGCCGGCGGATACGATACCGTCGAACTCCGCGCCAGCAGCCACCTCACCGACCAGACGAAGTCGGGCGGGAACCTCAGAGATATCCGCGGAGCGCAAGGCGTATCCATCCATACGAGCACGATCGAATGGGGGCATATCCATATCGGCTCGAATGTCCTGCCGAAGCACCCGCCCTCCGGCCGCTGACAAGGGAACGCGTTCCGTCGGGAGAAGCTGACTGTGCTCGAGAACGATCTTCTGTGCCTCGCTGACCGGGATCATAACGTACAACCTTACCAGATGGTTCAAGGAGAGGGCAAGATGGGGTTCCATGGGCCCATGAGAGCGAGGCCCCGCTGGTTCTCGGAAACGGTCGTGGCGCTATGGAGCGCGTTTGCTCTCCAGACGTGATGAACTCGGTCGTGGAGAGGAAACCGTTGACGTCCGAAGATGGCATTTCTAACATTAGTTATGAGGGCATGAGATTACAGAATCTCCAGTTTGACGAACGAGGGTTAATTCCCACGATCCTCCAGGATCGTCTGAGAGGGCGCATCCTCCTGTTCTCATACATGAACAAGGAAGCGCTCGCTCTGACGCTTCAAACGGGCGTGGCTCATCTCTGGAACGTGCGTCAGCAACGCATTCTTCAACATCGTGATCCGGCCGGTAAGGTCCACCGCGTCGTCGACATTCTCGCCGATGACGAGGGCGCAGCGCTGATCATCAAAGTCGATCCGCCGGAGTCCGGTCAGAGAGGCGAAGCGTCTCGCTTCCGCACGAGTCTTCTGGAACCGACGAATAAGCCCGGCGAGGTTTCTATTGTCAATATCCCGTCGATGGAGATCGGTCTCATGCTCAGCGGGCTGTTCCAGCTCATTGTGGAGCTGGAACGAGAGCGGCCGGAAAATTCGTATACGGCGCATCTGTTCGAGCGTGGACTGGACTTCATGCTCAAGAAACTCGGTGAGGAGATCACCGAGGTCATGCTGGCCGCCAAGAATGAAGCTCGGCAGGAACTCGGCCACCACCTGGCCGATCTTCTCTACCACATCCTCGTCCTGATGGTGGCTCAGGACATCGATCTCAGAGATCTTCTTGCGGAACTCCGGCAACGCGCCGGATTGCCAACCCAACCGCTCCCTCAAGAGCACCGAAACACATGAGTGAATGAGTGATAACGATCGGGTCGCGGCGACGTCATTGACTTCGACTTCCTTTTCTTCCCGAGCGAATGGCTCATGAATCGAGTTCGGCGCGGATGGCCATCGACGAGAAGGCGCGATGGACGTTGAAAAAGCGATCGTTCCCACCACTTGGGTGGGAGGAGGGTGCCTCTTGCTCACAGGATTTGTTTTCTCTAAAATCCCGTTCGGATGGGCTCAACGGAGCCGAGGTACTCTGGGACGGCATGGCCAACCGTTTCATCCGGTTTCAACGTCTAAGTGAAGGGCACAAGATATGCTGCCGGCCGTGCACCTAGTGGAGGAAAAGGCATATGACGAATCAAACGACTGTAACCCTCGACCCTGAACGCAAGCACCCTCGGGCTCAAGAGTTCGAGCAGAAACTGCTGGAACGAATCGTCGGTCAGGAGCGCGCGGTTCGACGAATGGTCGGGCTTTACCAGATCTATCTGGCCGGCCTCACCCCTCCCGGTCGACCGATCGGGACGCTGTTGTTCCTGGGCCCGACCGGCTCGGGCAAGACGAGAGTCGTCGAAGCCTCGGCCGAGGTTCTCTTCGGTGATCCCAACTGCGTGGTGAAGATCGATTGTGGCGAATTTCAACACAGCCATGAAATTGCCAAATTGATCGGCTCGCCGCCGGGATATCTGGGGCACCGCGAAACAACGCCTCTGCTCACTCAGGAGAACCTGGACCGATACCACACGGAGACCCTCAAACTGACGTTCGTGTTGTTCGATGAAATTGAGAAGGCGTCCGACGCGCTGTGGCAACTGTTGCTCGGCATCCTGGACAAAGCGACGCTCACGTTGGGCGATAATCGGCGCGTCGATTTCTCGCGCTGCATCATCGTGATGACATCGAACTTGGGAGCCAAGGAATTGAGTGAGCTGATCTCTGGAGGAATCGGATTTGCCCCTCAGCAGGGCCAGCAAGATTCCATCCTCGATCAGAAAATCTATCGAACGGCCTTGGAAGCCGCCAAGCGTAAGTTCTCCCCCGAGTTCATGAATCGAATCGATCGCGTCGTCGTGTTCCGCTCACTGAAACAAGAACACCTGGAACGAATTCTGGACATTGAACTGCAACGGGTTCAAGAGCGCATCCTGAAATCCCATGCTCCGAAGTTCGTGTTCACGTTCACCGAAGCGGCGAAACGGCTGATTCTCGAGGAAGGAACGGACTATAAGTACGGCGCTCGTCACCTGAAGCGCTCCATTGAGCGATTCCTCGTTTTCCCCCTCTCCAACTTGATCGCCACCAATCAAGTCGAGACCGGGGACTTGGTGATCGTCGATCGCCACGAACACGAGAATAAGCTCGTCTTTTCCAAGCAAGTCGGCGGCGCACTGGTGGGCGGCTACATCGATCGATATGCGGAGTTGCTCCATTCCGAGCATCGGCGCCTGGGCGCCTCGAAAGAACGAACGCGGGCGGCCTCCAATAGCAGTCCCTCGTCTCAGTAGTGGAGCACACTCTCTAAATCGACCTCGAGATCCCCGGAGAAACGACGGCGGGCATTCCAGGAGAGAATGCTCGCTTCACGCTTCATCCCGAGCGGATGGATGGGCTCCGTTCAGCCTTGCAGAATCTCCTCTTCCTTCGCTTTGGCTAACTGGTTCACCTTCTCAATGTAGGTATCGGTGAGTTTCTGAACCTCGTTCAACGCTCGACGTTCCTCATCCTCTGGGAGCCGTTTCTCTTTTTGTAACTTCTTCAGATGCTCGTTGGCATCGCGACGCACATTGCGAATGGCCGTCCGATGGTCTTCGGCGATTTCGCCCACCACCTTGGCCAGTTGCCTCCGCCGCTCTTCGGTCAGCGGGGGGATGGGGATGCGGATGAGGCGTCCATCGTTCATGGGAGTGAGGCCGAGATCCGAACTGAGGATGGCCCGCTCGATCTCGGCGATGATGGATGGATCATACGGCTGAACGGTGAGCAAGGAGGGCTCGGGAGCATGAACTTGCGCCAACTGGTTCAACGGTGTCGGCGTACCGTAGTACTCGACGGTGATGTGATCGAGAATGCTCGGAGACGCCCGCCCGGTGCGCAAAGACGCCAACTTGCGACGCGCATCTTCGATGACCGATTCCATGCGCCGTCGCGCTTCATGGAGGATATCCTCCTTGGTCAGGTCTTCCTTGGTCATCGCTTACTCCTCCTCTCATTCTCCCACCGCCGGCACGACGCGCGAACCGACCTTCTCTCCCAGCACCGCTCGGCGGATATTGCCGGGGATTCTGAGATTGAACACGATGATGGGCAGCTCATGATCCATACAGAGAGAGATCGCCGACGCATCCATAACCTTGAGCCCTCGCTCCAGGACGTTCAAATACGTGAGTTCCTCGATCTTCACCGCATCCTGGTAGATCATCGGATCAGCCTCGTAGATACCATCTACCTTGGTCGCTTTCAGAATCACCTCGGCTTTCAGTTCCAGGGCCCGAAGAGCGGCCGCACTATCGGTCGTGAAATAGGGGCTCCCCGTCCCTGCCGCCAGCAGGACGACGCGCCCCTTCTCCAAATGACGAATCGCGCGCCGGCGGATGAATGGCTCGGCCACTTGGCGAATCTCAATGGCGGTGAGCACTCGCGTGGGAACGCCGATATTCTCCAAGGCGTCCTGGAGAGCCAACGCATTGATGACCGTGGCCAGCATGCCCATATAATCGGCCGAGGCCCGGTCGATCCCATAGCGGCTCGCCTCCATGCCGCGGATGATGTTCCCTCCGCCGATGACGATGGCCACCTGTACGCCCAGCAGATGGACATCCTTGATTTCCTTAGCAATCACGCTCGTGGCCTCCAAGTCGATGCCATACGGGCGGTCTCCCCGTAGAGCTTCTCCGCTGAGCTTGAGAAGAATGCGATGATAGATGGGCTTGGGGGCTGGTTCGCTCATGGGACTATCCTTCGAGCACCTCCCTCAACTTGGGGAACCGGAAACGAGTCCATCGAAGAGGACGGATGATCGTTCCCCGTTCGCCACTGAGGGCCAAAAAGAAAACCCCTTCGCGTGGAAGGGGCCCGGGAACATTACGCCTCCGTCGGTGGGGCCGTCGGTCGATCCGCATCGACGTCCTCCCCCAGCTTGTATCTGATGAATCGACGGATGCGGATGTTCTCGCCCGTCTTGGCGATCAGCTCTTTGACCAATTCGCCCACCGTCCGCGAATTATCCTTAATGAACGGTTGCTCCTCGAGCACGGTCTCGGCGAAGAACTTGTTCAATCGCCCCTCGATGATTTTTTCGATCACCGACTCCGGCTTCCCCTTCATGCGCGGATCGGCCAACGCCTGCTCGCGGGCGATTTGGCGCTCCCGCTCAACAACCTCTTGGGGCACATCTTCGCGCCGCACATAGAGCGGCTCAACGGCACAGACGTGCATGGCGATGTCATGAACGAACTGCTGAAATTCCGGAGTTCGAGCCACAAAGTCTGTCTCGCAATTGACTTCCACCAGCACGCCGATCTTGCCGCCCATATGAATGTACGATCCC
>RFHM01000397.1 GCA_003696865.1 Acidobacteriota bacterium
ATGGACGGCGGTCTGAAATCCTTGATGCTCGGCGCGCAGCTCATAATCGCCCAGAGGCAGCCCGGGCACCCGGTAGCGACCGTTCTCGTCGGTCATGACCGTCCGGGTCATCCCGGTGGCCACATGCACGATGGTGACGATGGCGTCGGGTAACACGGCACCGGACTCATCGCTCACCGTTCCCGAGATGGTTCCCGTCGTCGCCTGGCCGAAAACCGCCGCGCTGCTCGCGCTCATCACAATGAAAAGCACTCCAACCGAGATGATAGACTTGACTCGTTGATTCATCCTGGCGCCTCCTTCCTGCGTCACGGTTCATTCCTCGTGGTCGAATCGCTCGACCGAGTGGCCACAGCTTGCGTGCGCTCTGACCCCGCCCAGCTCGACGATTCACGTCTCGTCGTCAATCGAAGCGCCGGCCCTTCAAGTACCAGTGGAAAAAGACCAGCGTGCGCTGCCACGCCTCGTGGGCGGCTACCGGACGATAAACGGGACGGTAATCCTCGTGAAACGCGTGGCCACATCCCGGATAGCTGTATATTTCGTACACTTTGTTATGCTCGTCGAGACGCTCCCGGAACTCTGCTACCACTGACGGCGGGATGAGATCGTCTCGCTCTCCGTGATGTCCGAGAAGCGGCGCGCCGAGATCCGATACGACGTCCATCGGCGATCGCGGTTTATTCTCGGTGAGCTGTCGATATTTCACCTGTCCGTAGAACTCGACGGCCGCCCGTACGCGATTGGTGCGGCAGGCGGCCAGGATCGAATAGGTGCCGCCCACGCAGAAGCCCAACGTGCCGATGCGCTGCCCATCGATGCCATCCAGTCCAGAGAGATAATCGATGGCGGCGATGACGTCGGACACGACGCGGTCATCGGGCAGATTGGCCAACGCGGCGAGGATGCGCTCGCGGTTGGAGAGATCCGTTGGCGTGCCTTCCCGCGAGTAGAAATCGATGGCCAACCCGGCCAATCCGGCTCGGGCCAATCGCCGCGTGATCTCCCGGATATATTCGTTCACGCCGAAAACGGCGGGAATGACGATCACCGCCGGGTGGGGTCCCCGGCTATCGGGGAGCGACAGATAGGCATGAATGGTATCCGCTCCGTTCCGATATTGTGCGTTCGTTGAGGTTACGGTCATAGCGTGAGCATCCTCCTCTCTGTGCGGGGAGATCGAAGGTCGGGAGCCGACCGGGCACGTCTCCAAACCTTCGACTCCCCATTCAAGTTCATGGCCGACAATGCTGCCGGATCTCGCCTCTATGAACCTCGATGAGAAGGGGCGGTCGTGCCGGCCAACCGGTCGGGCTCATGGCTCCCGGATCTCCATGCGAGTGACTTGCCGGGTGAGCGAGAACCCATCGACGACTTGCCGCCGTCCACTGGGCCATTGAACTTCGATCCTCTGAACCCGCTGAGCCTCTCCCAAACCGAATTCCAGCTCGGGACTGGATTGCGAATAGTGCCCTTCTCCAGCCCGCGCTTCCCGGACCTGGGTTCCTCGATCGGTGACCACCGTCACGCGCGCTCCCAGTCCGTCGCGACTACTCGCCGAACCACGGAGCCGGATGATGAGCGTCCGATGGGTATTGCCACTGTTCTTGTAGATGACGATCTGCCCGGTGTACGACGCGATGGGATTGAAGGTGCAACAGGTGCCTTGCGTGGCGAATCCACTCACGTTCACGATGACGATATCCTGGAAGCCATCCCCATCCAAATCGCCGACGGCCACGCCACGGGCATCGAATGGATTGTCGATTCCCGCAGCGGCGCGTTGATCGGCAGTGGCCAGGCGATCTCTCAATATGGGATTTCCCTGCTCATCGGTTCCCAGATTCTCGAACAGATGAGCGTGATTGGTGTGTCCGCCGGTGGGGAAATCGAACGGCTCGACGATGCCGAACCCGGCGGGAAACCAATTGCCGACGAAGAAGAGATCGAGATCCCCATCATTGTCGTAATCGAACATCACCGCTCCCCAACCGGAATCGCCCGTCTCGTCCCCATCGACCGGCGGATTGGCCACTCCCACGGCCGCGGCGACATCGGTCAACCCGCCACGCCCATCACTGAGGTAGAGGCCATGTCGCGGATTGGTGAACGTGGGCACGGCTTGAGCGGCGAAAAGGCCAATGCTGGTGACGAAGAAGTCGATGTTCCCATCCCCGTTCACATCGCCGGGAGCGATACCGCGAGAAGAGAGCACATCATTGAGGCCGAGAGCGGGCGTCACATAGGTGAATGGGCCATCCCCATTGTTCCGGTATACGCCCAGTTCTCCCAGTTCGTTGGCCTCGATGAGGTCGGGGTCGCCATCCCCATCGTAATCGATCCAGACGCCGTCATAGGTAATGCGCGAATCGAAGATGGGTTGTCCATTCCGGCCCACCGTGCCACTGGTCTCGTTCCTCAACAGGTCGCTGGCATCGGTGAAGCTCAGTTGGCCCGTCTCTCGAAGATTGTTGCGCAGCAGCAGATTCAGCGCGAACGGTGGGCGCGGAGGATACATGGGACTGTCGGAGGGGAAGAAAGGGATGACCACGGGATGGTGAGCGGCGACGAAGATATCCACGTCTCCATCATTGTCGAAATCGACCAGCGAGGGCGACTGAGAGCGGGTGAACCCATGACCCGCGGCGCCGACCTCGGCGGCCATATCCACAAAGCGAGGAACACCATCCTCATCATTCCCCAGGTTGATGAACAATCGATTCAATCCTTCCACCGGAGGACAGACCTCCGGATTGGGTAACCCGGGCGGAAGGCCGACGTTGGACACGTAGAGATCCATATCGCCATCGTTATCCACATCGCCGGCGACGGCGGCCACGGCCTCACTGTCGGGATCAGCGACGCCGGCGGCCTGGGCCACTTCTCTGAACGTCGGCACGCCATCGGCGTTGTTCAAGTAGAGGACGTTGGGACTGCCTTGCCCGTTGGTCACGAAGATATCGTTCCACCCGTCCCCGTTGAAATCGGCGATGACCACGCCGCCGAGCAACGAGAGCGGTGGACCGGGTTGAGGGAACGGATTGGGCTGACAAGGGAAGAAATCGACCGAGGGACCAGCATGCGTCAACCGCGCCTCGCCCAAAGCCCGATCGCTGATATCGACGAACAGGGGACCGCCTTGCCCGAGGATGCGAGAATTCATGCTCCCCAACATCAGGAGCGCCAGCAGAGATACCACGACGATTGTTTGACGACTCATCGGTTTGCTCCTCCTCTTGAAAGATTGTGCCTCTCGTCCGGGGGACTCCATTGTCTCTCTCGTCGCCCTGTCGTCGCCATGGATCGCGCTCGACGCGCACTTCCCGGTTCGCCATCGGGTCTCAACGGATGTTCTCCGAGTCCCCCTTCATCGTCTCGCGTCGATGGTCACGGTCTGCTTCGAGGTCAGCGACGAGAATCGTCTCCGGATGAAAGAACGCCCAACTGAACCAGAAGACCTTATTGAAATGTGGAATCCGTCGAAGCTCGGCGCCCGCGAGCGGCCCTTCGACGGCTCGCCCGCGGAGATCCCATCGCGTTCCCTGGCCATCGATGGCGATGGCCCGCCCGCGCTCCTCGGCCGGCTGGAAGG
>RFHM01000398.1 GCA_003696865.1 Acidobacteriota bacterium
ATATCGACCGAGGTTCGACTATCCAGATTCCCGGTGGGCTCGTCGGCGAGCATCAGCGAGGGATTGTTGACCAGAGCGCGAGCAATGGCCACGCGCTGCTGCTCGCCGCCGGAGAGTTGATTGGGGAAACTGTGGGCGCGCTCTTCCAGGCCGACGATGGCCAATGCTCGTTGAGCCCGTCGAATCGCCTCCGCCGTCGGCGTCCCGTTGTAGAGGAGAGGGAGTTGAACGTTCTCCAGGGCGCTCGTCCGTCGGAGGAGGTTGTAGCCTTGGAAGACGAAACCGATCTTCCGATTGCGAATATCGGCTCGCTCGTCCTTGCTCAATCCGGAGACGTCCTGACCATCGAGGAAGTACGTCCCTCTGGTCGGACGATCCAGGCATCCGATGATGTTGAGCAACGTCGATTTGCCCGAGCCCGACGCGCCCATCACGGCGACGAACTCGCCGGGATAGACCTCCAGAGAGATGCCCCGGAGGGCGTGCACGTCAACCTCCCCCAGATGATAGACCTTATGAATGTGCTCCAGCCGAACGACGGGGACGGCCGCCCGTCTCCTCGGTTGATCGAACGCCACGTCTCCTGGTTGTTGCATACCGGCTCCTCATCAGTTCCATCACGATGCGGCGGACATTCGATCGATCTCCACCGCTCGCTTTCTCTCATTGCGAATGCCACCTAGCGCCGTCGCCGGCGACCGAATGGTCCGCCGAACGGCGAACTGGGTCGTTGGGCGGCCTCATCCGGATTGATGGTTTGACCGACGACGACCAGGTCGTGCTCTTTCACCTGACCGTCGATGACCTCCGAATACACGCCATCGGTGATGCCCAATGTCACCCGCACCGGCTTGAGCTGGTGATTGTCGTCCAGCACCCAGATGATGCGCGCCTGCGGGCGTTCTGGACGTGCCGGGCTCCATCCGGGAATCGTCGCCGATGTCGCCGCGGTGCCCGGCAGGGAGTGATCCCCGCGGTCGCGCGATGGAGGTGCCGGCCGCCGAGTGGCGCGAAAAGCCCGGGGCCACCGCTGAGCGACGACCGCCGCCGAGGAACTGTGAAGTGCGGATCGGCCCGCCGCGCTCGAGTCGTCACCGGACGGTCGTCCGGGGGCATCGCCTGACCCGGAGGCGCGTGGCGAACCCGGCGATCGATCTCCCCGATGGAGAAGGGCGGCGACTCGCTTTCGCTGCTCCGGAGTGAGCGATGGCCGGAATCGAAGGGCGGCGTTGGGCACCTTGAGGACGTTCCTCCGCTCGGCCACGATCACCGTGACGTTGGCCGTCATCCCCGGCTTGAGCTTCAAATCGGGATTGTCCACGTCGATGACCGCCGTATAGGTCACCACCGTCTGCTCCGTCTGCGGATTCAAGCGGAGTTGAGCGATCCGACCGTGGAAGGTGTCCCGGGGATAAGCGTCTACGGTGAAGGTGACGCGACTCTGGGGACTGAGTTGACCGACATCGGCTTCATCGATATCGGCCAGTACCTGCATCTTGGTCAGATCGTTGGCGATGAGGAACAAGGTGGGCGCTTGCAGGCTGGCGGCCACCGTCTGTCCCACATCCACATTTCGCGCCACGACGACGCCATCGATCGGCGCGCGAATGATCGTATGGCTGAGGTTGACCGAAGCCAGGCGCACGGCGGCCCTGGCCTGTTTGACTTGCGCTTTGGCCTGGACGAGTTGGGCTTTCGCTGCGAGAAGTTGCGCTTTGGCTTGTTCCAGTTGGGCCACGGCTTGCCGGTATTGAGCCGCCGTCTGATCGGCCGCCGCTTGCGCCGATTCCAGATCGCGCTGCGAGACGACCAGGGTCTTCTGTAACTCCAGAGTTCGCCGCAATACCCGCCTGGCATCCTCCATGGCCACCCGGGCGCGCTCCTTGTTGGCTTCGGCGGCCAGCACGTTGGCCTGGGCGTTGGCCACGGCGCTCTCGGCCGAACGCACCGCGGCTTCGGCGTGCGCCAGGTTGGCCCGCGCTTGTTCCAGTTGCGCCTGGAAAATGGCCGGATCGAGTTTGGCGATGATCTGCCCTTTTTTCACCACGCTGTTGAAATCGGCGAAGAGGGCGGCGATCGTCCCGGAGACCTGACTGCCCACTTGCACGGTCACCAGGGGCTGGATCGTGCCGGTGGCGCTGATGCTCTTGATGATGTCTCCGCGCTGGATCTCTCGCGTGATGTATTCGGCTTCCGCTTTCCCGCGATTGAAGCCCCAGAAGCCGAAGACCGAGCCACCCACGATCAGTGTAGCGATAATCAAGAGAACGACGCGTCGCTTTTTCAACATCTTCCCCATGTCCATCATTGTCCCTCTCATCGGATGGTGATATGTCTCATTCTTTTCCTTCAATGCCGATGATCGCGCCATCGCGATTTCTCCTCATCGTGACGATGGATGAGCGCGTCGAACGCTTTCTGCTGTTCGGGATTCAGGATGGCGCGAATGCGCTCGCGCGATCGGTTACGGATGGCGCGATACCGGGGGCGGATCTCCCGTCGGAGCCGGGCATATTCCTCTCTCGTCTCGGCGAGAATTTGGCTGACCGCCTGACGCTGTTCCGGCGTGAGATGTAACTGTTCGGCGAGTTGCTCCACCAGGCGTCCCGAGTCACCATGTCCTCGCCATGAGGACGGGGTTTCCTCCGAAGCCGTTGATACCAGGTTCATGGTGAGCGCCCCGGTGAAAAAGCCGATGACGAAGATCGCCACGACCATGAGGCTGGCTTTCCATCGCTTATTGCCGATTGCCATTGTTCTCCTCCCTGACGATCACCAGTGTGCGAAGGACGCGCTCCTGAGTGAGAGCGACGTCTTCGGAGAGAATGAGATCCACCTCATCGACGGGCGGTGGAATGAGATCGTTCTCCATCAGCGCGGGCCGCCTCTGCTGTCGATCTGTCGTGTACACGTTCATGCCGCCGATGACGATGAGCACGATCATCGTGATCACGGCGAACGGTTTGGAGAAATTCCAGACGAACTCCCAGAAGGTCCATCGCTCGCTCGATGGGCCTTGCCGCCACCGGATCATGAGCCGCGTCAGGAAGTCGGGCGAGGGTTGGGGCGCTCCTTCCGTCGGCAAGGTGGCCTGCAACAGCTCTCGTTCCACGCGCAGGAGGCGGTAGGCCCGGGCACAACGGCGACAGACGGCGATGTGCTCCCTCAGGCGGCGGTCCTCAGGCTCGAGCGAGGTATGGTGGAGATATCGTCTCACTTCTCGGCACATCTTCATGATGTTCCCTCCTCATCCTCGACATGGGTGGCGTCCAGGAGCCGTTCGAGCGTCTGGCGCAACGCGCGTCGGGCGCGAAACAGCCTCACCTTGACGTTGGCCCGTGACCATCCCATCATCCGGGCGATCTCCGCCGTGGAGAATCCATCTCGTTCGTAGAGTAGGAGCGCCATGCGATCTTCGGGCGAAAGCGTGCGGAGCACCTTCTCGGCGAGTCCGGCGGCGATGTCTCTCTCGCGCTCTCTTTCGAACGCCCCCACCGCTTCGGCCAGGCGATGCTGATCCAGCCAGGTCGCTTCTTCGGGCGTGAGTTCCGAAAACTTCCACTCTCGTCGACGTTTCATGCGGCGGAGATGGTCGTAGCACGTATTGACGGTGATGGTGAACAGCCAGGCTTCCATCGACTTGCCCGGCTGGAACGCGTCCAATGATTGAAACACCTTGAGAAAGACCTCCTGAGCGATGTCCTCGACGGCTTCCGGTTGACGAAAGAATCGGGCCGCCGTGTCGAAAACCCGCTGGGCGTATTTCTCGACCAGCCGCTCGAATGCCGCCTCATCGCCTTTCCGCGCCCGCGCCACCAGTTGATCATCTTCGGTCAATGGATTCTCCGCATGCTCAGGCGGCGACGCTCTCGCCCCACTGACCGCTCGCGTCCGACCTCCCACACTCAGGTATACGCTCGCGCTCGCTCCATGGTTACACGTCCGCTCCATCGATGGAAGAATGCTCCGGCGAGAGCCCGAGCGTCAAGGAGAGCGATGATGAGATGATGAATCCATCGGTGATGGGCATTCGAGTGGGGAATATGTCTCAGCGGGGAGGGGAAAGATCCGCGATGGGGAGCGATCCGCCTTCAGCGGATCGGATCGCCGGCGTCGCCGTCGAGGCGGCGCATGACCTGGTGTGTCCGGGACATGGAGTGAGGGTCGAGCGCTGGCGGATGGGCATCGGGCAACAGCGCACGACGCGGCACGGCGTTTGCATAAACGACATGATGAAGACTATGATCAACAGGAGGAACAATGCCCAGAGCAGTGAAAGTCCATGCCAGGACGGCATCCATTCAAGCCCTCGTCGATGAGGCCCGGCAACTCATCGCCGAGCGAGCCTATCAGCTCGCCGCCGAGCGCGGGTATGGAGCTGGCCGCGAGCTGGATGATTGGCTGACCGCCGAGAAGGAACTCTTCTGGAAACCCCCGTTGCGACTGGAGGAGCGTCGGCGCGCGCTCATCGCCAGGTTTCTCGTGCCCGCGCTTCGCGCCGATGAGATCACGCTCGCCGTCGATGCTCATCATGTGATCCTCATGGGAGAAGCCAGAGCCGCGGAGCCCGGCAGAGGGGTTCATGTTCACGTGGACGAGTTTCGCTATGGTCCGGTTTATCGTCACGTCGATCTTCCGACGACCATTCGGCCGGAGGGCGCGAGAGCGCAGTTGCAGAATGGCGTCCTCACCGTCTCGTTGCCCAAGCCGGGGCCGATGGTCGAGAAGGCGCCGGCGAGCGCCTCGGTGAGGAGAGAGAAGAGGACGACCTTTCGCGTCTCTGACAAAGGGCGATGAGATTCGAAGCGTCGGTCATGCCTCATCGGCGGGGATGCAGCGCGAGCATCGATGTTGGGCGAACCGAGGGCTCGCGCATCACTTCATGAGGAGGGGAGATC
>RFHM01000061.1 GCA_003696865.1 Acidobacteriota bacterium
GCGCTCGATGACGTTGCCGACGCTGGCGTCAGTTGTTTGTAATTCGATGGCCACTGCCTCGGCGGGGACTTCCATGACCTCCTCCACGCCTCCGACTTCCAGGGCGATATTGACCGTCGCCTCCCTGGAGACTTGTACACGAATGCCGGAGATGAGCGCTTGACGAAAGCCCGCTGCCGTGACGACGAGGTCATAGGTACCGGGCTCAATATTGGCGAACACGTATTGCCCATCGGCGTTTGTCAGGACGCGACGTTCGGCCTTGGTCGCCTGATTGACGAGCTTGACTTCGGCCCCCACGATCACGTCGCCTTGTGGATCTGTCACTATCCCCTTGAGCGTCGTCGTGGTTGTGGTTTGCCCCTGAATGTTCATGGGGAGGCAGAGGAAGGCCAGCCATAGGCTGACCAGGATTGACCACTTCAGCTTATTTTGGAAATCCTCAGCAGAGAGGCTCACCCTCACCACTGAGCTGAGTCGATGAATCATAAGCTCCTCCTGTTTTGTAGATCTTGTGAGGACACGCCCTGGACACCCAACGCCTTCGCGAGATTCACGCTCCGGCACCAGTTGTCACAAGAGCAAGCCTCGTATTGAATACCCGCTGATCTATAGTGCAAATAGCGTGCCAATTGATAATGATTCCCAATTCATCGATGATGAAGGAGTTAATTCATCCCCTCCGTTCGGGAAGACCCGGAGGTATCCAATTTTTTGGATGTTCTTCCAAAAAATTGGAAGACGAGATTCGGTCACAGCTCGTCAAGTGCGAAAGAGCAGGGGGAGAGATCACCGTCGGGGTAGGGCTTTTCCAAGGCTATTCGTCTCTCATTGGCCGGAGATCGAGGATTTCCCGGAGAGGGGACGGGTTGGGTCATCGACCCAACCCGTCAATCGCACGCCGACTCAGGAGTTAAAACTCCACGCGGAAGCCGAATTGTATCCAGCGACTGGAAGACTGCCGTCGCGTGGGCACCGTCTGCTGAGTGACGACGCCGAAGCCACGCGGATTGAGCAGATTGAGACTGGGATTGGAAAAGATGGGATGGTTGAACAGATTGAAGAAATCGAACGAGAAGCGAGTCGAGACCGTCTCGGTGATCTGGGTCCGTTTGCCCAATGAGAGATCCAGGTTCCAGGAAGAGAAGCCACGCAACGGATTGGCGCGTCCGGAGCGCCCATCCTCGCTCAACCGCACGCGGCGGAAGCTGTTGAACACCGCCTCGGGATCGGCGAAGATGTTGAGGCCCGATCCCCCATTGGCGGGATCGCCGTTGGTGCCGATGTTATTCGAGCCGGTCACGCCCGAGTGAACGCCATTGCCGAAATCATGGGGATCGCGGAGCGGAATAGCGCCCGTGGCGCCGATCAATGCCGCGCCGCCACCCAGTGCCGGTACGCCTTGCGAGACGACCACCGGGAGCCCGCTGGCCGCGCGGAAGATCCCGGAGACGGTCCACCCACCGAGGATCTTGTCCGCCCAGTTGCCGGTACTCAATCGATGGCCGCGGCCCGCTGGCAGCTCGTAGAGAAAGTGTCCGTTGAACACGTGCGTGCGATCGAAAAACGAAGGTCCGTATTCGAAGCCGGGGAAGAAGCTGGTGGGGATGATGCCGGCGGAGTTCTGGACGGCTCCCGATTCATCGAGCGACTTGGAGAAGGTGTAGTTCAAATCGAACGTCAACCCGTGAGACATCCGCTTCCGCAGCGTCACTACCAGGGCATGATAGTTCGATCGACTGAGACTGGTGCGAACGAAGGCCACCAGATTCTGCAAATTGTTGAATGGCGTCAACCCGCTGAACAGGCGAGCCAGATCGACGCGCTGGAAGATGCTGGAGACGTTCCCGTTGATGAAGTCGGCTTCCGACCCGGTGATGATGGCCGCCGTGCCTCCGGGCATCTGATTTTCAAACCAGGGTTGTGGAGCAATATCGGCCGTCGGCACGCCGGCGCGTAACTGCTCGGCGATGGCGTCGAAGGCTTGAGCAAATGTCTGCCCGGATGCGGGATCGACGTGGAAGAAAGGAGAGGAATTGAAATTGGTGCTCGATGGGAGATCGCGACCCAGTCGGGCGACCCAGCCTAACTCTAACAACATGTCGCCGGGGAGCTCCCGTTGAATGGTGAAGTCGAAGCTGAAGTTCTTCCCCACATCGAAATCCGGATCCATCTGGAATGAGAGGATCTCTCCGAACGGAGCACGAGGAACGACGGGAACGCTGGCCTCGGGGACGGTGGGAAGAGGAAGGTCACCATCGACGCCAACGCGAAATGCTGATACGGGATCGCCTCCGTTGGGGTCGCAACCGGGACCGCCCGCTCCGCTGGCCGTGCAATCCGGGCCGGCGACATTGATCGTCTGCCCGAATCCTACGCCCAACATGGGAATGATGACCGACTGAACGGTATTGATGCGATCGTAGACGAGACCGAATCCACCGCGCAGAACCGTCTTTCGATCGCCAAACAGCTTGCCGAAGAGCCCTTTGGTGAACGATGGATTCCAGGCGGCGGCCACCCGTGGCGCCACATTGTTCCAGTCGATATCGAAGATGTCCTTTCGACCCGAGGCCTTGATGGGGAGGAAGGCCACTTCCGGATTGAAGATCTCGCCGCGAAGAGCGGCATCGCGTCGAGCCTGAATATATGTGTCGTAGGTGAGGATTTCTCCCGTCTCGTTATTGATCATGAACGTTTGCCGTCCCAGTTTCTCCTTGGGCGCTTCCTGCCAGCCGTAGGATAATCCCAGCGTCAGCGTGAACGATGGCGAGAGTTGCCAGGTGTCCTGGAAGTGGAAGTCGTAAGTGTTGAGCGAAGTGTCGGCAATTAACGGTGTGCCGAAAGGCAGGGGATTGAGATCGCCGTCACGAGCAATGAGAATGCCGATGGTGTCCACCATCCCGGTCACGGCGGCGAACAGCTGATTCCACTGATTCACATCGCCGGGTTGCAAGCAGTTGGTTTGACCGGGCTCGGCACAGGTTGGCGGACGCGCCGTATCCGGAATGTTAATGAAATTGCCGTCGAAGACATCGGCCACCAGCGAGCCCAGCGAGCCCAATACCTTGTCATTCCGGATGTGACGAGTGAGAATGTGACGGATGTTGGCCCCGAACTGGAAGGTGTGATTCCCCTTGATCCAGGTGGCGTCTTCGACGAATTGAAAGATCTCGTTATCGTTGCTCTGCGTTCGGCCACGTTGTGTGCCGACGTCGATGGGCTCGCTCACCAACTGATCGAATGTGCCGCCACCAATATTGAGGGCAATATGCCCCGCGCTGGTATTGGTGCCGGGAATGGCCAGGAGATTGGCCACCGCCGAAGGATCGAAGCGGATGTTGCCCGTGCGATCTCGCGTCCATCCGAACCGGAAACTGTTGGTGAGCGTTGGCGTGAGCGTTCCCGTCAATCCCAACGTGAGGTTCTGTCCACGTTGCGGAGAATTGCCGGTGAACACGGCTCTCCCGCCACGGATATCCAGTTGTTGACGAAATCCATTGGCCCCGCCTTGGGTAGCCAGTTCGCGGAAGTAGGTCGCGCTCCCGTCGAATCGCCAATTCTGGGAGAAATGGTGATCGAAGCGGAAGACGAAGTAATCATCTTCCAGCGGCGCCGAGGCCGTGGAACGAAAGCCAATGGTATTGAGCCCATCTCCACTGCCCGGATCGTTCCCCTGAGGGAGGAGCGACCAGAGAGCCGAGACGCTGGGACTCAAACCGAGTCCACGTGGATCGCAAGGTTGATCGTTGTTCGGGCCGCAGAGCCTGGAATTGGCCAGATCGTAAGAGACGATGTTCCCCGCTCCATCGCGAAATCGCACGATGCCGCGGCGCAGCGTCTCAGTAGGCACAATGCGAGTGACGTCGAAGGCTCGCGGGAAGTCGCGACCTTCATAGTTGACGAAGAAGAACGTATGGTTTCGCCAGATCGGTCCGCCCACGCGAAACCCATAGCGATTGTCTTTCAACTCCGCTTTGGGAATACCATTGCGGTTGTTCGTCCAGCTATTGGCGTTGAGGTTGTCATTCTGGTGATACCAGTAGGCAGCACCGTGAAACTCATTCGATCCGCGACGGCCGACCAACGCGACCTGGGCGCCCGCCGATCGAGCGAACGTGGCATTGGGATTGGTCACACCAACGCGAAATTCTTCGACGCTGTCTACGGGCACCGGGATGATGGTACGAAATCCGGCGCCCCCGGCGATGGAATTATCGGTGATGTCGATGCCGTCCAAGGAGAACGTGTTCTGGTCGGATCGCGCGCCGGTCACCGCGCCGCCGCTGTTGCCGAAATCTCCATCGCCCGCCTCGGGGATGCTCCCCGGTTGCAGGGTGAGGAACTCCACGGCGTTCCGTTGCAGCGATGGCAGATAGAGTAACGATCGACTGGCAATCACATTGCCCACCGTGGCATCGGCTTTCTGGAGTTCCACGGCAACGCCGGCAGTGACATCGACGGTCTCGACGACATCGCCAACTTCCAACGTCATATCGACGCTGTAAGATTTGGCCACTTCCACCTTCACCGATGAGACGTTCGCTTTGCGGAAGCCTTGCATGGTGAAGGTGAGCGCGTACTCGCCGGGAGAGACCCGGGAAAAGACGTATTGACCGGAAGCATTGGTCGTTCGCTTCCAGGTCTGACCAGTGGCTTTGTTCTGCAGTTCGATCTGGACGCCGGGCAGGACGGCCCCACTGGGATCGGTGACCGTTCCCGAGATACTCGCCGTGGTCGCCGTCTGTGACCACGCTACAGCGGGGACAGCCAGGAGGATCAGGAGGGCGAATAGCCATCCCTGATAATGCGCTCGTCTCATGCCAGGCGCACGAGGTTCTCGATTGATCATCGTCCTTTACCTCCATAGTGAATTTGCCGTGTGGACCTGGCATTGGACAGAGAAATGGGCGGTGATTCATCCAGAGGTTGCCTCCTCCTGCCACTCAGCCATGTCGCACACTTCGTTAATCCATCACCTCAAGCATCACAACAGCAAAAACCGGCGCAGATGAATGCAAACTGTGTGCCACTCCGGGAGCGATAAATCAACACACTGATGGATAAAGAGTTGCCGAACAACCGGAGACCGGGTGAGGGGGACGCCTATCCAGATTTTTGGAAGCTCATCCAAAAATTTGGATGCCGGAGCCGAGATCATGCGGTCAGCGGGCGTATTGTATCGCCTCCAATGCCGGTGATTCTGTCGCCGATGATGCTATCGTTCGGCGACGCCTCGGTCTCGGGAACGCCGGGCGAAAGCTCATCAACGAGTTGGCACGACGGTATGCATGGTGGGAATTCTTACAGTGTTTTCTCGCCATCGGTTCATCGATCGCGCTCGAGTGAGCAATGTGGTGTGACGAAGAGTTGAGCATTGGATGGGAGCGCTCTCGGCGGTGTGACCGATGATCATTTACATTGATGAAAGGCGGACGTAAAATAGGAGAAATTTGGGTGTTCGACGCTTGGCTGAGGAGTGTGAGATACGTGGATTCGAAACAAGTTCTTCTGAAGGCGATGATTCCCACGAAGAGGTTGTGTAAGGTACGTCATATGACGGGAATCACTGATGTAGAACCTCGGCCGCGTGGACGCGCGAGAGATTGGGGCCGTCAGTTGCTATGGGGGTGCGTGTTGATGAGGTATGCCGTGTTTTTTCTCGTTCTGAAAAAGTTCCGAAGGATGAGCACAATTTGGTGAAACGCCGAGGGATGTTCGGGCACCGAATTACTGGATGATCTTGAGGTTGACGGCGAGCGGATACTTTGGGCTCACCCGGTTCCTTTTGCTGCCCGAACTCGTTGAGAGATAGCCAGTGCCAGACTGTTGGCGCCGAGTGTCGAGATGGAGGATTTTATGAACGCGAAGAAATCAGAGGCGCGTGAGTTAACGCCTGCATGTCGCGCTTGTGCTCGATGTCCCATATGTCGGGTGAGCGATGAGGAGTGGGAAAAGATCGATGCGTTGATTCCGGTGTATCGTCGGGCGAGAGGAGTGCTGTTTCGCGAGGGGGAGCGGCCGCAAGGCGTGTACGTCATTTGCGCCGGGCAGATCAAGCAGTGGTATGGGGATGAGCGGGGGCGGCGCTTTCTCTGGCGGACGTCTGGAGCCGGGGAGGTGTTGGGGGCCATTACGCTGTTGGCCGGGCAATCGTATCCCACCACGGCAGAGGTGGTCGCGCCGTGCTTGTTGCGGTTCATTCCCCGGCGGGTGTTTTTCACGCTTTTGGAGGAGCATCGAGGTGTGGAACGGTTCTTGCTCGAGCAGACGGCGCAGCGGCTCTATGAGGTGTTGGGGCTGTTGCGGGCGTTCACGTTGAGTCGGACGGCGGTGGAGCGGTTGGCCTGGCTGCTCTATCGGTTGTGGGTGGAGGAGAGGGGATGGGAAGTGGGGGAGGTGCGGTTGGAGATGAGTCGACAGGAGATGGCCGAGCGGATTGGGGTGGAGGCGGTGGAGACGGTGTCTCGGCTGTTGCGGCGGTTGGTGGAGGCGGGGGTGATCGAGCGGGAGCGGGGAGTGACGCTCATTCGCGATGCCCATGGGTTGCGGCGGTTGTGTGAGCGAGAAGAGGGATGATGTTCTAGGGATGAGCAGGCCGATGGTGGGGTAGGGGGGCGGCGATGAGATGGCGTTTCAGTTGTTCTTTGGGGGCGAGCGTGTCCTGGGTGGGGCGTATCCGGTGGCCGTGTGGGTTGAGATGGACTCGGTGGATAGCCGCTGGGGTCGGGTTGTTGGGGAGGGGGAATTATCAGCTGGGGTGACCGATGGTCATTTACTCTCGATGAGGACGGGCATAAAATGGGGGAAATTAGAGTTCCGATATCGAGTTGAGGAGATGGCGCGATGAGAAAATCCCAGTCGAATCGGTGAGGAGATACGCGTATGTTGACCCCGAATAAAGTTGATGGAATCCTGGGAGCTCTCTTGGGATCGCTGGGAGCCGCTTTGGGGATTCTGGGAACTTTGGCCGAACGCAACCCTCAGCGGTATCTGGGCAAGCTGAGAGCGCTGGTCTGGTTGAGTATATCGGTAGGATGGCTTCTCTCTTTTGGTGGCGCTATCCTCTACTTTCGGGCCGGAACAGATCATTATTACGGGCTGGCCAGCCTGCTATACACGGCAGCAATGACGCCCGGCATACTGGCTCTGGCTTGTGGTCGCTTTTTTGATGACGAATCTCCTATTCATAAATTCATCCACGCCTTTCCCATTGGGGGAAGCGCTCTCCTGGTGTTGGGGATTCATTCCCATTGGGCCCATGGCGAGCTATGGCGGTGTTTGAATTTGCTCGGGTTGTATGGAGTCGCTCTATTGTGGCACAGGGTGATCGACAGGCGGAGAGCGAAGTCAAGGCCATAGCTCATCGGGTGCAATTTAGATCTTGAGAGGCACTCTGGGGAATGTGAATCGTGGTGGCATTGCTCGGGCGATCGGGTAGCCTAGCCGCCTCTCGGAGGGTCGATTCATTAACGTGATACAAATGAGAGCGAACTGATGGTCGGGAGAGAATCCATGCCGATGAGGGCTTGACGGCTCCGGGGAAGTGGGATTTACAAAGACGCTCGATCCAGTGGACGACCTGGACTGATGTCCCTCATCCGTGACTCGCTTGGGAGGGTGATCATGAAATTATCGAAATCCGTCATCCATCCAGTGATATCGGTGCTCATCCTGAGCCTGATGTCGGGTGCGGCCAGACGGTCCCTACAGAAGGAGACGCCGCCCGAAAATCAACAGAGCGTATCGGGTGCCGAGGAATCATCGGGTCAACGCGAACAAGTGCTGCAGACGTTGCGAGGCCTCATCCCGATGATCGAGGAAGTCGAAGATATTCGCGATCGCGTTCGCCTGAAAGCGCGCGCCGCCGGATTGCTCTGGTCATCCGATCGGCCGCAGGCGCGCTTTCAATTCCGTCGACTCCTGAGCGCCATCGACGAATACCCGTTCGAAGGAAAAAAGAGCGAAGACGCCGCGGCGATGAGAGAGCAATTGCGGCGAGAAGTGATCCTGGAAGTCACGCGCTACGATCGTCAGTTCGCCGAAGAGTTGGCCCACCGGGCGAGCCGGGAATCGGAGGAGTCCAAATCACAACCGGAGAAGCACCGCACCACCGGTGTTGCAACAGGCCCGGATCAACAACGAACCATCGAGCGGGAGCGATATCAGCGCGCTATCCGGTTGGCTGCCCTGGCTCATCAGAGTATGTCGGATGACCCCGAGCGTGCTCTGAAACTTGCCGAAGAGAGCATGGCCGAGGGGATAGTGACGTTTCAGATTTTCCCTCTGCTCATTCCCCTGAAAAGGGCTTTGGGAACGGACCGGGTGAATCCGCTCTTTGAGCGCACGTTGACCTTACTCCTTGAACATCCTCGCCTCACGACGCAGGAACTGCAACTTCTGGCCATCTATATCTTCCCCGATTTGCAACTGGGCAACATGCCTGGGCCGGGCGAAGTCGCTCCCGTCGTCTCGCTGCCGCTCATACGACAATTCCTGGAGTTGGCGTTGAGGACGTTCACGCGCACTCAGCAACAATTGGCTATCGCCTCCAAGGAACGTCGCCAGCGGCTGGTTATGCACGCCTATTTCCTGACGCAACAACTGCGACCGAAGTTCGAACAGTATGGATCGCCGGAAGCGATCACCGCGCTCATGTCCATCAGCGATCAGTTGGCCACGTTACTCACCGAAGAACAGCGCCAGGTGATCGAAGCCAATGCTCAACCGCAAGCCAACGTGGCCAAGATGCTGGAGCTGGCCGAGCGGGCCACAGATCCGGGGAGGCGAGATGCCTATCGCGCTCAAGCGGCCATGTCGGCCTATGCATCGGGCGATTACGTGAATGCGCTGAATATCGCCAAGCGCATCGAAGATCGGGAGATGCGAACACGGGTGGAGCAGCAGATCAAGAAACTGTTGACACAGGTTTTCGCCGAACGAGGCGAGTTCGATGCGGCCCTGAAATATGCGCGCGAAGTGAGCGATCCCGTCGAACGGGCCTCGATGCTCAATATGGTGGCTCGGATTTGGGTGCAGAAAGAGAAAGGGGCTTTCGTCATGCCCATATTGGTCGAGGCTGAGCAGATCGTGGCCGAGCTCCCCGACTCGGTGGAGAAGGCCATGGTGATGCTGTGGATCACCGAAACGCACATCGCGGGCGAATCGGAACGAGCTTTCTCGGTGCTGGCCAAAGCCGTTGAGAGCATCAATCGGGCATTCGATGAGAAAGGACGGCCCAAGTATCGGCGCCCATTGGAGTCCGGAAGAGCAGGGCGGAGCAATGAGATTCTTCCGCGAATGACCGACATGTTCCGGCTGGAGCCCATATTTCGCCAGTTGGGACGGCGGGATTTCGATCGCACCGTGGCCATTGCCCTGGAGTTGAATCGGCGGGCCCTTCGATTACAGGCCGAGCTCGCCGCTTGTGAAGGAGCGCTGATGGGCGCCAGACCGGTCAAGGATAAGGATGCGGAGTCTCCCACTTCACGAGTCGATGAAAGTGGGAGAGCGTAAGATGCTATCTCGCGCTATCCTCTAATTGGAAGATCTTTGCGCTCTCTGCGCCTTTGCGGTGATCTTCGAGGGAGGTTGCGCTCAAGCCAATTTCAGATAGGCGGGAACATCGGACGCGCGCAAGCAGGGCGGATATGGGCGATGCGTGGACATGAGAAATCCTGTGGAAGACTCCATCCGGGCATTGCCATGGATGGCCATGAGATCGACGAATCCTTCGAAAAAACTGTGCCCGGCGTAGACGCCATCCCGGAAGCTCAATAAGATATCGGCGCGATTTTCGACCTGATCGCCCATGGCCTGGTGAAGTCGATACAAGATGTCCGGGAATTCGTGAGTGCTGGTCATCTCGAACCAGGCGCGATCTCGGGCGAATCTCTCCCCGTCCAGATGCCCGCGCTCTCGGAGTCGTTCGATGAGCGGGTGAAGGCGGAGGGGATCGGCATCGCGAGGTTCGTAGCGATAAGCCCGCTGCGCCCGATCGTGCGTCATCTCGGCGATGCCGGTGTCATTCACGATGACGATGGCATCCTCGCGACGATAGATGGCGAAATCGACTCCTTCCAGTTGAACAGCGGCGCGGGCCACGGGATCGGGATCGGTGGTCGTGTAGATGGCCGCGAACGTGGCCAGACCGAATTCGGGGATGACGATGCTCGCCGACGAGCGAAGTCGCAAGCCCGTCAGATAGCGGTGTCTGAGGTGAGCCTTCAAAGGCGCGTATCGTTCGACTTTCATGCTGTTGCCGTGATCGGAAAAGAGGATGATCTCCAGTTTCTCTCCATGCGCTTCCATCAGACTTTCCAAGGTTTCGTCCACCAACTGCAGAGCCCAATCGAGTTTCTGTCGACCGCCCATATGGATGAGCCCATCGGTGGACTTCAAATACCCGACGAACCGTGGGCCCGTGTGGGCTCGAAATGCCGTGAGGAAACGCTCCAGATCGGCCTGAAAGATGCGTTCCGGCATGACATAGACGAGGAATTCGAAGTGAAGCGGCTCCTGGTAGTCAACGAAGTGATGATACGTTCGGATATGAGTGGTCTCGGCGCGTCGTTGCACATAGCTCAGTGCGCCGCCGGTCAATCGATTGCGCGATCGGTCGAAGTAGAACGCTTCGTAGCCGGCGGGGCTGGCCGCTCCGAAGAGATCCTTCAGAGCGACATTAGTCATGGTAGGGAAGGGCGCGATCATTCGGCTCGGGCGATGGAAACGGGCGAAGTGCCCTTGCTCGTATAATCGCTCGACGGCCGAATACGGCACGCCGTCAATGCACAGGATCAATCGCTTTTCGACTGGAAGGCGGTCTGTCGGACGATGCATCGTTCCTGTCCCCGAGCGTACGAGGTGCGTCGCTCATGACGGCGATCAATCAACATGGGATTCGGGATGTACTGAGCCGTCACATCTCGTCTCTTGCGCTTCGGATCTCTGTTTTTTCTTCCCGCTCATGATTTCTTCATTCATTACCGGTGTACGGTCGGCGAAGGTAACGTTCCGCTTGTCGGTGAGAATCGAAGACATTCTCCCGATCGAGAACCAGTTGATATTCGCTGATCGCTTCCTGGCGACGACCGAGGAGGTCGAGGAGCTGACCGATGCGAAGATGAGCCAGCGTGACCAGTTGAGGACTGGCAGTGGGCATCTCCGTGACCTGGCGATAATAGTGGAGGGCGGCAATCCGGTAGCCCTGTTCGGCCAAGAGTTGAGCGTATTGAAAGCGAATGAGATCACCCACCTCCTGGAAGCGTTCGTTTTGTAACATAGCTTCGAAGGCGGCGAACCCTTCTCGCTTCCGTCCCACCTCGACCAGCAGATGGGCTTCCTCGATGGGGAAATAATAATTACGAGGATACCGGTCGCGCAGATAGCGGACCAGTTCCAGTGCCTTCTCGTACTGTTTCTCCCGAGCGTAAATGGCGATGAGCACGACGCGGGCATCGTCGCTCACGTACTTCCCTCGCTCGGCGGCCTGCTGCAGCTCTTTGATGCCCCGTTCCTTATTGCCGCGGATGCCCCCTAACGCGGCCAGCAGTTTGACCCATAATGGCAGACTGCCGACGATGTAATCGTACGCTCCGATGGTCAGGTAGGCGTCGACGAAATTCGGTTGTTGTTTGATGACCTTGCGATGCTCGCTCACGGCGCGACGGGCATGTTTGAGAGCGGCCATGAACTGGCGGGCCACCGTGGCTTCGTAGGAGGCCAGAACGGCGTACGCTGCACCGAGGAAGTATCGTGCTTCGACGTCGCCCTCATTTTGGGCCAGTCGCGCTTTGGCTTTCTCTATGGCCTTCTGGATGTACTCCCGGAACTGTTGATCTACCTGCGGGTCAACGGTCTCCCCCGTCCGGCTGTAAAAAGATGGGTTGGAATAGATGCTCGTTTGCAATCGTCGCGTGCGATTCAGTTCTCCCACCCACACCTGCGTGGCGAGGTAGAGGTAGCCGGCCGGATGATCGGGCAACTCTTCCACGATTTGCTGAAAGAGCTTCTGTGCCGTTTCGTAATCGAGATTGTAGAAGGCATCGAATGCCCGACGCCGCAACGCATCGAACAACTCTTGTTGGGCGTCGGTTGGGCGGGGGGCGCTCTTCTGCTCGGCGCGCTCGGTCAGAGGGAGGCCGAAGAGGAGGACCCAGATGAGCGCCAGAGCGCACGGGGAGCGAAGCCGGTGATTCATCATTTCGATCTCCTCATTCTCTCTCTCCGGTCATCGACGGTGGAGACCGCATCGGGAGGGATGCAAACGCGAATCGCCTCAGGGATCGACCGGAAGGTCATCGGGAGGTGTCCGATCAATTCCCCATCGACTTGAACCCAGATGTCTTCGGAGGATTCGGCCCGCGCTTCTCGGGTCTTCAGATATATGACGCCGCGTTGCCGGATGTGCCGGCCAAAGAAGCTGCTGGGAAGATGCACCAGCAGATAGCGCAGTTTGTTCCGTGTACGAAATGCACAGACATCCAGCCAGACCGCATCCAGCCGGGCCTGTGGGGCCAGGCGTAAACCACCCCCATAATATGGAGCATTGGCCAATGTGGCGAAGGTCACCCGGTACTCGTTCCCATCGACCCGCAGAGTGAAGGCGGGAGCTGGCCACCGGGCGACATGCTGGAAGCCCGACGCCCAGAACGCCAGCAGGCCACCGAGGCGCTTGAGCCTGGGGTTGAGGTGGCGGACGATGGAGGCATCCAGTCCGATGCCGGCCATGAGGAAAAAGTATCGTCGTCCGGCCTGTCCGACGGTGATCGTTCGAGTGTGACCGGAGATGATCGTGGAGATGAGACAATCCGGCGTCCGGGGCAGGCCCAGGACGCGAGCCAGAACATTCGCCGTGCCCCCCGGCCAGATGGCCAGCGGGACGCCCGAGCCCACCATCGCCTGGAGCACTTCGTTGAGCGTTCCATCGCCTCCTCTGACGAGAATGAGTTCGGTCCCCCGAGCCAGCGCCTGCATCGCCAACTCGGTGGCGTGGCCCGGTCCTCGAGTGGCGAAACATTCGCTTTCGATGCCGACCCGATCCAGGGCGAGGCGGACGCTATCCAGTTGATGGGGACGTACGCCCCGGCGACCCGAGACGGGGTTATGGATGATCGTCATTCGTTGGATCATCAATCGAGTCGATAATTGGGCGCTTCTTTGGTGATGATCACATCGTGGACGTGACTCTCGCGCAGGCTGGCTTCGGTGACTTTGATGAATTGGGCTTTCTCCTGCAATTCGGCCACGGTCCGGCAACCACAATATCCCATCCCGGCGCGCAGACCACCAACCAATTGCTGAACGAGCATGGCTAAACTCCCTTTGTAGGGGACGCGGCCTTCGATCCCTTCGGGTACCAATTTGGATTCCACCACTTCCATCTCCTGATTGTACCGATCCCGACTCCCTTCCTGCATGGCCCCCAGCGACCCCATGCCGCGATAGGCCTTGAACGTGCGACCTTGATAGAGGATCGTCTCGCCCGGACTCTCATCGGTGCCGGCAAACAGCGAGCCGATCATCACGCAGTCGGCTCCGGCAGCCAGCGCCTTGGTGATGTCGCCGGAGAACTTAATCCCACCATCGGCAATCAACGGGACGCCCGCTGGGCGCGTGGCTCGGGCGCAGGAGAGAATGGCCGTGATCTGCGGGACGCCAGCGCCAGTGACGACGCGCGTGGTGCAAATCGAACCCGGTCCCTGTCCGACTTTCACTCCATCGACTCCCGCTTCGATGAGTTCTTTGGCGCCTTCGTAAGTGGAGACATTCCC
>RFHM01000399.1 GCA_003696865.1 Acidobacteriota bacterium
CAACTGGTTCAGCATCTCGCTCGTCTGCCGAAAGCGGTTCTCCAGGCGCCCGCCCACAGTGCTGGGAACGGTGTTGACCTCGTATCGCGCGCCGAGCGTCACCCGGAGCCTCGGCCCCAGCCGCAATTGATCCTGGAAGAAGAAATTCAGTTGCGTGGAGCGAATGCCCAGCGTGGCGTCTGGCGCAAACGAGGCGGGCGAACCCGCGAAGCCGGCAGGGAGCGCGGCCAACGTCTGGAAATATCCCGCGGGCACAGCAGCGGCGGCCAACGTGGTGCTGGAGAGCAGCGTCGAGGCCGCTTCCGGCCGGACGCCGGCGATAGGCTCGGACCCCATCATGCCGACGAAACTCATCAGCGGCCGGAAGTTCCGATTGACGGCGCTGTTGATTTGCGTCCGTCGCAGATCCATCCCCCCGGTGAGAATGTGACGGCCGCGAATGTGCGTGAACGTATCGGCGATCTGGATGGTGTTGTTGGCTCGCCGTTGCGGAAAATTGAACACATCGACGCCCACCGGGCTGAAACCGGCCAGACGCACCTGGCCGAGCGGTCCGGTCAGCGTCTCCGTGTCCACGACCCCTTCCAAACCGAGGCCGGCCAGAAGCGATTGCGCTTCTGCCGTCGCTGCCGAGACGAACCTGGGCGGACCGCCGGGAACGGTGAGGTTCAAAATGAGCGGCGCGTTCAGGAGGAAGGGAACGTCCGGCGTCGTTGGCGGCAAGTGGGAGGGGAGGAGGAACGGATCGCTCACCCGGAGAAAATGCAGGCTCGTCCGGCCATAGGAGAGGCGAAGAGCGTTGGCCGTCCGGCCCGAGGGCGCGCTGCTCAGGGAGACGACGACGTTTTGCGTTCGCACCTGCGGGCGCAGCGAAGAGAACAGCGCGCCACCGGTCACCGGCAGGATGCTCTCATCATCGGTGAAGTTGTATCGCCCGCTCAGCCGATGCGTCCAATTTCCGATCCAGCGGAAATGGTGATCGAGCTTCACCGAGAAAAGCGTGCCTCGCCCATCGGCGGGAAGCACGGCAGTATACGTATGGCGGCCATACGGGCCCAGCGGATTATTGGGGAAAGGAAATAAGCTGAAGATGGCATTCCCGGGGAGCGATGTCGGGACCAGGGCCACGGGAGGCGCTCCATCACCGTCGATCAGCATTCCGCGATCGCCGGTCCCGAACAATCCCCGTTCGGCCAGTGTGGGCACGGCAAAATGCGATTCCCGACTGGCATGAACCTCTTGATGCTCCAGGGAGGCGAAGAAGAACGGACCGGTCGCGCCGAGCGGCCCGCCGAGAACGAATCCGGTCTGGAGGCGGGTCAGTGGATTCTCGCCGGCGACGGGATTGGGGCGCTCTATCGGCCGACCGTCCAGCAGCGCCGGCGCGCCATCGGTGGAACGAATCAGCGGGAAGTTGGCCGGTCCGCTTTCATCGGTGAGGTCGAAGACATCGCGCGCTTTGAGTCGACGGTCGGTGAGAAATCCGTAGGCCGTGCCGTGCAGTTCCCGGCCGCCATATTGAGAGACGGCGTTGACCTGAGCGCCCAGATTTCGCCCGAATCGCGCATCGGCCAACGCGGTGATGATCTGGAACTCCTGGACGCTCTCGATGGATTGAGGAACGAGCGTGATGAACCCCTGTCGACGAACGCCGACGTCGCCCTGATTGTTATCGGCGCCATCCACGGTGAAGTTGTTCGTCCGGCTCCGTAGTCCATTGACCGAGAATTGACCGGATGTTCCCACGCCCGGACTGATGCCCGGCCCTTGCGTGCCGAGACTGGCCGGCGCCGGAAAGACGCCGGGGGCCAGAAAAGCCAG
Organism: Acidobacteriota bacterium; assembly: GCA_003696865.1. Lineage (GTDB taxonomy): Bacteria > Acidobacteriota > Blastocatellia > HR10 > J050 > J050. Next base: position 1,822 of record RFHM01000399.1, read on the forward strand.
CGAATCGAACGTGCGAATCCCGGGCAGGGGCAAGGAGACAATTTCTCGTTCGGAAAAGATACGCCGTCGAATGGCCTCGGCCAGAGCGCGGCGCGGCACTCGAGCGACCCGCGTTCCTCGCTCGCCGGCAGGCTCCAGACGAAGAGGATCCAGTCGCTTGACCATTTCCTGGGGATCCAGGACGAAGCTCACGCGCCTTTCCTCATACTGCCGGGCGACGGCCATCAATGAGTAATGACCCGGCGTGGGCAGAGCGATGGTGAAGCGCCCTCGTTCGTCGGTGGTGCCGGAGTACACGGCGTCAGAATCGTCCGACAGGACGTAGACTTCCACTCCCTCAAGTGGTTTTCCCTGTCGATCGACGATGCGGCCGGTGACGGCGCGCTGTCCCGGTTGAACCTGCATCGGTGACGACGCATCGGTGAGTGATTCGGCGCTGGAGGCGCGTGCATCGAGGAGCGCGAACCGAGCATCGGGCGTCGAGCGCCGCCCGGCCAGTGGGGATATCGAGCCTTCCGAGGTCGCCGTATGGAGCACGATCCGGATGAAGCCGTCGGGTTCTACGGTGAGCGACGTTCGACGCGACGCGGTGATGCGACGGAGAGGAATGGGATTCGGTTCGGGGACATCGATGCGATCGCCGTGAATCTCCAATCGCGGTTGATAGATCGGCGCGCCGGTTCGATTGTTTCTCCGGCAGACGATTTCCACTTCGGCCCGATAGCCATCCTTGATCACCTGAAGGCACCAGACGCCGATCTGCAGGCCGGCGATCTGGAACACGCCGCTGGCATCGGTCTTGACCGGCTTTTCGCGAAATCCCGTCTTCCGGTTGATGGGACGGATGATCACGTTGGGGACGCCCTGACCGTGTTCATCGACCACCTGTCCTTCGGCGACGTAGCCGGCGATGAGGTTCTGGCCCAGGACGGTTGTGGCGATGAGCAGAAAGCCGAACAGGGTGAAAGAACCGCACAACCTGCCGCCGATGCGCGAGTGGATGAGCGTCTCGGTTTCACTCACTCGGGTGCCGCGTCGTTCCTGCATGGTTGATATGATCTGCCGGGCTGTCGATGACCATTGAGGCGAGGCTCATTCATTGTAACCGGTCTGGGCTGTGATGACAACGGGCCGGCGACGTGGTGCGCTCTCCGATTCGGCGTTCGCGGGTGGCGCCATGAGCCTCGAACGATGGCGCCCCCGTCTCACGGGCTGGTCGCCGATCTCCGATTGAGGGGCCACCGCCTTGATGAGGACATATTCGATCTTGAGGGCTTCTCCATCGGAGAGGCGCCCGAATCCGATGGTGCCGTAAGCGTACTTCCGGTCGCGAGGCTCGGGCTCGAGTCGGATGGTGTACGGGCCGTCGATGCGATCCGCCTCTTCGCTCGCCGGATTGATCGTATCGCGGGTGAACGTGTATTCGAACAGGTGGCCGATGGCTTTGACCTCGATCCAGTATTGATCGCCTTCCCGGGGCGGGCCGAAAGGAATCGTGCGCCTGTTGGGACTGAACGGATGAGGTTCATCGTACTGAGGAGCGTAGACGTATCCTTGAATCTCGGCGCTCTCCTGATCGGTCTCCGGGAAGGTGAGTTCGAAGAAGTAGTACTGATCGGGCCCCTGGACGCGCAACGCCCAGGTGATTCTTCGGCCTCGTTCCAGGGTCACGGGGAATTGAAGCCAGAAATCGTAGAGCGCCGTCCCGGCCGGTGGCCGCAGCGTGCCCAACGCCGATCCGCGAACGAGCAATGCGCCATCGCCGGGCCATTGCTTCCCGGGGACGATACGCCAGGTGGGAGGAGCATCCCACAGCCTGATGTTCGGTCGTCCATCCTGGCTGAGGGCGAAATTCTCGCGCTGCCCCGCCTGATCGACGATCACCCAGGGCTGAGGCTTGGGTTCCTCCCAAGGATAGAAATGGACGATCGCCAGCAGCGCCAACACCAGCAGCGCCCCTCCCATCACGAGCGACCAGGGACGGCGAACCAGGGACCACGGGCGATGAACGGCGGCCGAGATGACCGTCGTCCCTTCTAACGAAGCGTGACTCGGGTGCCGGATGGCCTGCTCCAATTCGTCGCGCAGTTGGAGCGCCGTCTGCTGCCGGTTGGTTGGATTTTTGGCCATCGCTCGGCAGATCACCCGTTCGACGCTGGCGGGCAGGTCGGGGCAGACATCCCGAATGCGTGGCGGCGGCGCGTTGATGTGTTGGGTGAGTATGGCCAGTGGCGTGTCTCCGGTGAACGGAACCCGCCCGGCGAGCATTTGATAGAGGATGACGCCCAGGGCATAGATATCGGATCGCGCATCGACGGGCTGGCCGGCACACTGTTCCGGCGAGAGGTATTCTACCGTTCCCAGGATCATGCCGCTCTCGGTCGCCGGATGCGCGCGCGTGCCCGAAGAGGTGTACTGCTCGGTGAACTTGGCCAGACCGAAGTCGAGAACCTTGGCGATTTCGCCTTCCCCGGAGAGGCGTTGCACGATGATGTTTCCCGGTTTGAGGTCGCGATGAATGATGCCCCGCTCGTGAGCATAATGGACCGCCGAGCACACGCATTTCATGATCTGGAAGGCGCGCGCGAGCGACAGCCGCTCCTCCACGGCCAGGATGTCGCCGAGCGAGCGACCTTCGATGAACTCCATCACCAGGTAAGGATTGGCCTCCTCGGTGACGCCCACATCGACGACGGCGACGATGTAAGGATGATCGAGTTCGGCCAGCGCGCGCGCCTCCATCTCGAATCGCTGTCGTCGATCCGGGCTGATATGCCGGAGCACCTTCACCGCCCGCGGCTTCCCCAATCCGATATGCGTCGCTCGATAGACGACGCCGAATCCCCCTTCGGCGATCTGCCGCTCGATGCGATATTTTCCGCCGAGGACCCGACCGATCAGTGATTTTTGGACCACGGGCTGGTTCATCGCCAATTCAGCCTCACCTTTTTGCCTCCCGCTGTCTCCCTAATGCGCTAACTCACAGATACCCGAATCCTTATCTCATGCCAATAGCATAGCACAGTCGATGAGGAATTCAAGCAGAATCCCCCTTCTCCCCGACCCGCGACGGGGCACCGGATGATGCTCCCGTGAGAGGTGGATCACCAATGACCACCTCAGCGACGGCCGTTGGGGATGAGGCGCGTCTTTCCTCGATGGGAACTCTCTTCTTCCCGGGTCACTTCCCCTCGCCGACGGCGATTGCTCCCGCCTCTACGGCATGATTGAGGAATTCCTCCACAGCGTCCAGTGAGACGTGGCCGTAATAGTACTCGCCGACGGACAAGCTCTCGGCCTGCACCGCTCTGAAAATATCCAGATAGCTGTTCCGACCATCGACGAAGTTCAGGATCTCGAATCGCATGATCGGATGGAGGGCGGCCACGGGGCGAATGCGTCGCACGGCCTGGAGATATTCGCCTACCGTACCGATCTTCCTGGGAACGCGCTCGGCCAGCCGGCGCTCTCGATCGGTGAGAACGGGCGACGGTGGAGCCGCTCCTCCCGATACCTGCCGATAAAACTCGTCGAGCAGGTTCGTCCATTTTCGCTCCTGCTCACCGAGCGATTGCGCGAATTGATCAAGGAGTGGCCCATGCTGGCCGCCGGTAGCCAGGACGGCGATCGAGCGCACCGCCTTCTGTTCGCGTATGACCGCCTGATGGATGAGAGAACGCGCCGTTTTGTACGCTTCGACTCGCCCTTGGGGAGAACTCGATTCGATGAGATGAAGGGCCGTTCGCCCATCCCGTCCAATGCGCTCGCAGGCTCTCCCGTAGACTTCGGCGGCCAGTCGGGGAATATCCCCGTCCCCGGCATTGGCGATGGCCAGCGCGCTGGCCGCTACGATGAAGGCGTTGCGCTTCAGTTGCGTCGCATCGATGTTCCACAAGTCATCGTCGGAGGAGTGAATGTACTCGTCGGGCCAATTGGTGAGCGTCACTCCGGGGATGCCGATGATGCTGTCGCAGAAGACGAGATGATCGGTGGAATCGAAATAGGGAACGACCATGGCGTTGTATCGATCGCGCGTACCCAGGCGCGACAGAATGGGTCGGGAGAAGTTGGTGCCGCGGGCAATGTGTTGCGCTTGTCGAACGGAGAGGAACGCCGAGTTGCCGAGGATGACCAGTTCGGTGATCGATTCCACGACATCGCTCAAGAAACTGGGAAGCGAATAGGGCGTCCGCGTGATGTGCTGCACGCGGCTATCCTGCGATTGATTGGCGCCGACCATATCCTGGTTGATGTTGACCAGGATCTGCTCGCGCTCTTCGGGGTGATCGGCAAAATATCGGTACTCGCTGGCGATCTCCGTCGTCCACCAGAAGCGAATATCGCGGCGCGGGCGCGGCAACTTGCCGGTCTCGATGAGATGGGTGAGGGCGCGGGCGATCTCCAGCAGGTTCATACACCCACTGCCATCATCGTTGGCCGAGAATTTTTCTTCCTGAAGGTGTGCCGTGAGTACGATGTCTTGATCGTGAATCTCGCTGCCCTCGATGACGTACTCGATCATCTCCATCCATGGTTGAGGAGCGAATTCGGAGTCGACGATGGCGTGGAGCACGATTTTCTCGGGTTTCTGCGGTTGACCGGTGCCGAAGATACTGCGATTGGGCTCGCCCGAGAGCCGCCCTCGCAACCATAATCCCATGCGCGGAGAGATCATGAA
>RFHM01000062.1 GCA_003696865.1 Acidobacteriota bacterium
CCAAACCCCATCACCTCCCGCCCCGAGGGATCGAACAGATGGAGCAGCGTCCCGTTCATCCGCGGGGCGGCCACGACCAGACGGCCATCGTTGAGCACGGCCAGCGACACGGGATGATGATGGGCCACCGGGATGGTGCGCACCGGTTGCCCCGTCGGGCTGAGCACGCGGATACGACTGGCGGCGGGCTCGGCCAGGTAGATCCGGCCGCGGGGGCCGATGGCCAGGGCCGTGGGCCGGTGGGCGAGGACGCGGCGGAAGCGGGCGGGGCGGTTCGGATGGTCGTAGACGGCCAGGGTGGAGAGGGGGCGGCTCAGGAGATAGAACCGCCGGCCCGAACCTGCCGAGACGGACACGGCCTGCGTCCAGGGAGCGGCACCGAATACCGACGCCGACGACTCCAGCACGATGACCCGAGATTGCTCGGCTTTTACACCCATCAACAGGATGCCTGAGACCAACAGACAAAACCCAATTCGCCTCATGATGCTGATCCTCCCCTGCAGAATTTTCACTCCCATCTTACCAAAATACAAATGCTCGTGACGCGACAAAAATCACCATTTTTGCGACCCGAAGTCTCATTCTCCCACCACACCTCTCATTGGACCTGATTGACTCGCTCCCATCCAGATTTGCTTCCGATACACCTTCGGCGTACAGCCCGTCCACTGCTTGAACGCCCGCTCGAACCCCCGCAACGTCTTGAACCCACTGCCCCAGGCCACCTCCGAAATCGTGTAGCGTCGATCCCCCAGCAACCGCCTCGCCCAAGCCACCCGCAGCCCAACCCAAAAGACCCTCGGACTCACCCCCACCTCTTCGCGGAAGAGTCGAAACAAGTGACTCCGACTCACCCCCACCTCAACCGCGACCTCCTCAATAGTCAACCCCGCCTCCGACAGGTGATCGACCATGTACGCCCAGACCTTCTGCACCCTCTCAGGATACCGCTCCACCCACGCAACGCTCCCATCCAATACCGCCTCAATGAGAAGATCGACCTCGGACGGAGCACCCTTCACGCTTTCCTCCTCCCGCCGCCCCTGACCGGTTCGCGAATCCGAGCACTAGGCGAACACGCTCGCTCTCGCTCCCACTCTGGATACACATCTCTCGGTGACCCCTCTTCGCTTCATCGCTACTCTCTCGACAACAAAGCCATGGGACGACTCACATCGCTGATCTCATTGGCCGGATCACAAGAACTTCACACAATGCCGACCTGCCGCTCATTTTATAATCACCCTTCCACGCGGTCAATGCTGACAGAAAGCCTGAAATTCAATAGGGCGGGATCCTCTTTTGCCATTCATCCCCCTCGCGTTGCTGAAAGGAGGTGGTCGCCTGGATCGATCGTGTTGGTGAGGGTGAGGGTCAATTGCCTGAATCACCAGTTGAACCAAACTCTATTGCGTTCCCCTCTTCGTCCTTCAGGCAAGGGGAGCGAAGGCGGGAACGAATGTGGATCTCTCCTTTCATCTCCCCATCGCCCCATTCAGTCGATGCATGCACCAGCATTTCACCCGAACTCGGCATCCGAGTCGCGATAAGATGCCTCATTGTTCGGAAAAACACCACACCGGGCCGGATTCACCAGGTCGTTTCCTTCCCGACTACTCACATCTCGCCAACAGACGTTCCATCTGGCATGCCGAGGGCGAAGTGACGACGAACCCCGCTGATCTCTCAATCGGTATCGATCTCTCAGGCAATGTAGCAGAATCTCACGGCTCGTCAGCAGCGAACGAGATTTGTCCGCCTTGCAGCTTCACCGGGACCAGGCTTCTTATCTTCACCGCTCGACCGTGAACAACAAAAGGCTCGAACTCCCACTGCATTAATGCGTCGATGGCCGCTTGCGCTAATGCCGGATCACCGGTTGCATACGTGACTCCGCTCACCATCCCCGTTTCATCCACGTCGACTCTCACAATCGCCCACCTCGCTTTCCGATGATCGATGGTCCCGCCCGCTGTGAGGGGAAAGGTGGGCGCGACACTCTCTCGAACCAGGGCTCTCAACGCCCGCCAAGGAATCATGTATGTATCGCTGCGGGCGTCGTACTGGATCGTATCAGCATTCTGTTGCGGAGCCAACCGGAAAGCGTATACGGCGGCCGCGGCGAGGGAATATCCCATTGTCGAGTTCACGATTTTTCCGTCCCGAACCATGATGTTTTTCAATAACGGCCCGCTTCGAATGAGTCGGCCATCAACATAGAGCATCACATTCGTTCCGGCCGGGATGGCCAGATAGACGATGACTCGCTGACCCGGAGCCGCACGTCCGCGGATGGTGAGCGTACGTCCGCTGAAAGAAACATCTTCTCGCGCGAGAGGATCGGCGCGCTCGATTTTCAGGATATCGAACATCGCCTTCCTGGTCGGATCAGAGGAGATGACGGATGCCTTCAGTTTCAATTCACGATCGATATCCGTTCTGCTCTCCAAACTGACTATACCTCCCCGGCCGACATCACTGACCATGACGGTCAACGGCTGATCTTCATCTAATCGGAATGACTCACGAAGCGGGTTGAGCGGCAATGTCCTCTGGCCCTCTCTGGCCTGAGCGAGGCCGGCTGGCACGAGCATCAGACAACCGAGTAAGGAGCAATGAATCGTGATGAAGCGAACGTTCATCATAAGAGAACCTCCTCAGATGATGAATGAGGATGTGGGCGAGCGCGTTCTCTCATTCGGTTTGAGGGAATAGCATCCACCTCTTTGACGGCTCGCTCCTCATTCGGCTTTTTAACAATCGCCCTCGAATGAAACCAAAACTTCATCCGAATCTGTGCAAGCAGTGACAAAGACGCAGCATTCATTACCATGGCAATCTGTCGCACAGGTAACCGACGTACAGCAGCCCAGGATACACAAAACGCCTCTGTTCCCGATATCAAGGAGGCAGTCAGGGCCTTGCCCGAGAACGGGTGACATTAGACTCAATACCGAGAGCGCAATGAAGATTCCTAAGAAAATTCGTCTCACCACCGGTATTTTCCTCCCATTAACGATTTTGGCATTATTTTACCAGAATCTTCCACTCCAAGTGCGATAGAGAGTCTCTTTTTTGCGACCAGAAGTCTCTTTTTTGCGA
>RFHM01000400.1 GCA_003696865.1 Acidobacteriota bacterium
GATCTCATCGAGGTGAATGAGGCGTTTGCCGCCCAATACTTGGCTGTAGAAAAAGAACTGGGCCTCGACCGCCGGCGAACCAATGTCAATGGGGGAGCCATCGCTCTGGGGCACCCGTTGGGGGCGACCGGTACGCGATTGGTGCTCACTCTCCTGCTGGAATTACGGCGGCGGCACAAGAGGTATGGACTGGCCACCGCCTGTATTGGTGGCGGTCAAGGAATCGCGATGGTTGTGGAAGCGTTTTCGTGATCGGAGATAGCGAACGTCTCTCCCATGACGAACACGCTGATCCGGTGAACCGGAAATCAGCTTCATGGGAGAGGGCGGTTGTTGTCCTCACCCGTTTCTCGATGATGAAGGAGGTGTTCTTATGGAGATCAAGAAAGTAGGCGTTGTCGGTTGTGGTCTGATGGGATCGGGCATCGCCCAGGTGGCCGCCACGGCCGGATATGAAACGGTGGTTCGTGAGATCAATGACGAACTCCTGCAAAAGGGCCTGGCGCGCATCGATCAATCGCTGTCCAAATTCGTGCAGAAAGGAAAGCTGACGCCCGAGCAGAAGCAGGAGATCCAGGGACGCTTGCGGGGAACGACCGAGCTGGATGCGTTCGCCGACTGCGATATCGTCATCGAAGCCATCATCGAAAATTTACAAGAGAAGGTGAAAACCTACACCCAGCTCGACGAGATCTGTTCTCCGGAGGCGATCTTCGCCAGCAATACTTCTTCGCTCTCCATCACTGAGATGATGGCCAGCACCAAGCCGGCGCGCCAGCCGCGCTTCGTGGGATTGCACTTTTTCAATCCCGTCCCGCTCATGAAGCTCGTCGAAGTCGTGCGAACCATCTTGACCGATCAGGCCGTTTTCGAGACGGTGACCGATTTTGCGCGTCGACTGGGCAAAGTGCCGGTACAGACGAGCGATCGTACCGGATTCATCGTCAATCGCCTGCTGGTTCCCTATTTACTCGATGCCATCCGAGCGCTGGAGGAAGGAGTGGGATCGATTGTGGATATCGATAATGGGATGAAACTCGGCTGTGGCCATCCTATGGGTCCATTCACGTTGCTCGATTTCGTCGGGCTCGATACCACGTACTACATCGCCAATATCATGTTCGATGAGTTCAAAGAAAAGCGCTTCGCTCCGCCTCCCTTGTTGAAGCGGATGGTCCTGGCTGGCCTCTACGGGCGGAAGACGGGGAAAGGGTTCTATGATTACAGCGATCCCGAGAACCCGAAACCGATGGAACTCGTTTAGACGTTGGGCGCTCCCGACCGGGGGTCCAACGGAAGGCAGATCATTCCATACGACCTGATTAGTGCTGAGGAGGATCTATGAGCGACCAATACGTGCTCTTTGAGAAGCGCGAGGGCATCGGATACGTGACCGTCAATCGGCCGGATAAGCTCAACGCGTTGAATGATCGGGTGATGAGGGAGCTTCGCGAGGTGTTCACCCGCATCGCCGATGACGACGAAGTGAAGGTCGTCATCTTGACGGGAGCGGGCGAGAAGGCGTTCATCGCCGGTGCCGATATTCAAGAGCTGTCGGTGCAAACGCCGGTCGAAGGGAAGGCGCGTTCTCAGTATGGACAGGACGTCTTGAATCTGATCGAGCGATTGGGTAAACCGGTCATCGCGGCGATTAACGGATATGCCTTGGGTGGTGGGTGCGAATTGGCGATGGCCTGCACGCTGCGCATCGCTTCGGAGAACGCCAAGCTGGGACAGCCGGAGGTGAAGCTCGGCATCATCCCCGGATATGGCGGGACGCAGCGGTTGCCTCGCCTGGTGGGGAAAGGGCGGGCGATGGAATTGATTCTGACCGGGGAGATGATCTCGGCCGAGGAAGCGCATCGCATCGGTCTGGTCAATCACGTTACGTCGCAGGAGGAGTTGATGCCCACGGCGGAGAAAATCGCCCGACAGATCATGGCCAATGCGCCGCTGGCCGTTCGCTTCGCCATGGAGGCCGTCCATCACGGGATGGAGATGCCCCAGGATGAGGCCATGCCATATGAGGCGACGCTGTTCGGCTTGTGCTGTACGACCGAGGATATGCGCGAGGGCATGCGGGCTTTCCTGGAGAAGAGGACGGCTCGCTTTCAAGGAAAGTGAATGCGGAATGCTTCGCTCGATGAGCGATGCGCGGCCGTCGAGGTTTTGCCTGCCTCGATCGGGCATCGTTCATCGTTCCTGACTCATCAAGTTCAAAGGCTATGGGCTCGAGACGAAAAGCGCGAGAATCGGCCATGCAGTTGTTGTATCAGTACGAGTTCGCTCGACAGCCAATCGATGAGTTGTTCGAAACCTACTGGCAGCATCTGCGACCGAATGCCGATGAGAGCGTGCGACGCTATGCCACGCGTCTGGTCACCGGAGCGTTGGAGCACCTGGAGGAGATCGATCGCATCATTTCCGAGCATGCCATTCATTGGCGATTGCCGCGCATGGCGTCCGTCGATCGAAACATCTTGCGTATCGCCGTGTATGAGATGCTCTACGAGCCCGAGACGCCCAAAGTCGTCGTCATCGATGAGGCCATTGAGATCGCTCGACGATACTCGACCTATGAGGCCACACAGTTCATCAACGGGCTGTTGGACGCGATTCGGCGAGATCTCGAAGGCGGCTCACCACCGGGACGACGTTGGACGGGAACTCATGGGTCATGATGCTGGGATTGAGGTATTGAATGGGAAACAGTGACATTCGGAGACCTCTCGGCTCTCCCCGGACGGCCGGGGAATGATCGGTTGGGGTAGGTATGAGATGCGGAAGTGACTTCACGGCGATGGCCATAAGGCTTTTCGTCCGAAGATCAAAAATCCCGTGTGACCGATCATGCGCTCGAACGGTCGCGTCTTCCCCGGTCGGGCGAGAATGTGGCGAAGCAGGACTTCTAACGTCTCGATCATGACGAAACCGGCGGCCTCCAGTGCCTCGACCAGGCGCTCGACCTGATTATACGTGGGCAGAATGGAGGCGAGGCGACCGCCTCCGCGGAGAGCCCGAGTAGCCGCCTCCACACCTTCCCAAGGCGATGGGAGATCCAGCAAAACAACATCAACGTCCCGTTCATCGAATCCCTCGACGACATCTCTGACCTTGAATTCCACCAGATGTCCGTAGCCCGCTCGCTCGATATTGGCTTGGGCATTTCGCAGGAAGCGCTCTTCCCGATCGTAAACGTAAACGCGACCATTGGGGGCGACGGCGTGCGCCAGGGCCAGCGTCGATGCGCCCGAGCCGGCACCACATTCGACGACTCGCATCCCCGAACCGATGCCCGTTTTGATCAGGATGAGCCCGGCGTCCTTGGGATAGATGATCTGGGTCAAGCGCTTGACCTTCATCATACGATCTTCCAACGTAGGATCGAGCATCACGTAAGGCTGACCGGTCGAGCTGTGAACGATCTCGCCGTAGAGCTTGCCGATCATGTCGTTGTGAAGCAATTGACCATGGTGCGTGGAGAACGTGCGATCGGTGGCTACCGTGATGAGAAACGTCTTCCGATCCGGAGAGCAAAGCAGGATCTGGTCTCCCACGGCGATCTGTTTTGGCATAGGCACTATTATGCCACACTTCTGGAGGAGATCAATCCGGTCGGAGAACGCCCAGCGTCCGAGTGCAAACGTCGAGCGCTGCTTCTCGTCTCCTCCCCCTCACCCGTTCCGGCTCCCTGCGGAGGAAGATCGCCGGAGCGCGAACCCTGGCCTCCGCCGTGCCATCGACTCTTCGCGAAGCGGACATGGGGGTTCTTCCTGCGACTATGAGGCGCCCGTCGGAGATGGGGCATCCCCGTTCGCGCCCGTGGCTATATTGAGAGTTCATGGGAGAGAATACGGGAACACACCGAGGGTCAACGCCCCCGGAGATCTTCCCAGCTTGCCTTTTCCTCGGGTTTTTGGTAGCTTAGCCAGTCGTACCGACAGCCCATCTCAGGAGGTTCCAGATGCAACTCCCAATGAATCGTCGCCAATGGTTGAAAGCGGGCGCTGTGGTCGCGGCCGGCCTGGCGGTTCAGCGGGATGTCTCCGGCGTCGAATGGGTCATCTCGCCATCGTCTGAGCGCGACCAGAAGTTCATCCGGCTCCATAGTAACGAGAACCCATACGGTCCCTCTCGCCGAGCCCGTCGCGCCATGATCGCCGCCTTCGACGAAGGATGCCGCTATCCCTCCGGCCATTATGAGGAATTGAAGACGCTCATCGCCGAGAAAGAAAATGTCTCACCGGATCACATCATCCTGGGCGCCGGTTCGCACGAGATCCTCCACATGGCTGGCGTGGCCTACGGTTTGGAGGGAGGGGAAGTCTTGACGGCTCATCCGACCTATGAGGGGTTGGAGCATTATGCCCGCATGATTGGCGCTTACGTGCATCGCGTTCCGCTCACCGAGGATTTCCAGATCGATCTCAACGCCATGGATCGGCGCATCACGCAAGCCGTGCGGTTGGTCTTCGTCTGTAACCCCAATAATCCCACCGGAAGAATTCTGCCCGCAGATCGCCTGCGGGAGTTTTGCCGGGCCATATCGCGGCGGACGGTCGTTCTCGTCGATGAGGCCTACCACGATTACGTCGAGGCGAGAGAGTATTCGTCGATGATCGATCTGGTTCGGGAAGGATACAACGTGATCGTCTCGCGCACGTTCTCTAAGATTCATGCTCTGGCCGGATTGCGCGTTGGGTATGGATTGGCTCGTCCGGACATCATCGCTCGTCTCAACCAGTTTCGAACCAATCACAGCGTGAACATTCTCGGATTGCGAGCGGCGATGGCCAGTTATCAGGATGTGCCGTTTCAGGACTTCAGCCGTCGAAAGAATGCCGAAGCCCGAGCGTATCTCTACAAGGTCCTCGGCGAACTCGGTCGTCGGTACATTCCCTCGCACACGAATTTCGTCTTCTTTCACCTGGGGTGGGATGTGACGGCATTTCGCCAGGCGATGAAAGAGCACGGCGTGCTCGTCGGGCGCCCATTTCCGCCGTACACCAATTGGTGTCGACTGAGTTTGGGAACGATGGAGGAAATGGAGCTTTTCGCGCGGGCGTTTCGGAAGGTGATGGGCCGCAAAGCCGCCGGTTGAGAGGCGTAGAGGACAGCATGCGACGACGATGTGCTCTTGTTGAGGTATCTGTGCTGATCGGTCTGTTTGGTCGTATCGGCGTCGGGATGCTCGGTTTCATGATCCTGGCGAGTTCATCCGGATGTGCCCGGAGTTCGGAGACCGATGATCCCAGCTTCTCTTTATCGTTTCGTTCGCTCGACCTGCCGTCAGCGCCGGAAGTGGCCAACCGAATCTCACCACGGGGCCGGATGGCGTTATATATATCTGCTGGATCGAACCGGGCGATGAAGGGCGCAAGGCATTGCGATTCGCCGCATATATGCCTGGAGCGGACGCTTGGTCGGCGCCGCGCACCATTGCCGAAGGGGAAGACTGGTTCGTCAATTGGGCCGATTTTCCATCCCTCGCCGTCGGCGAAGATGGCCGGTTGATCGCTCATTGGCTCGTGCGAACGGGAGGGCAACCCTACGCTTACGGTGTCGTGGTGAGTCATTCCACCGATGGTGGTCGAACCTGGAGTCAACCGAAGAGACTCCACGAAGATGAAACGCCGACCGAACATGGCTTCGTCTCTCTATTGCCGATGCATCGGGGGGAGTGGCTCGCCGTCTGGCTCGACGGACGTCGATTCGCCACGGGAAAGCAAGAGATGACGTTGCGCGCACGGCTGTTGAAGCTCGATGGGACGTGGGGACCGGAGATGCTCGTCGATGACCTGGTCTGTGACTGTTGTCAGACGTCGGCGGTCCGGCTGGCCGAAGATCGAGCGTTGATCGTGTATCGCGATCGCTCGCCGCGGGAGGTGCGAGATATTTTCATCGTTCGGTACGAAGGGGGGATGTGGAGCGCGCCGCGACCGGTTCATGTCGATGGCTGGCGAATTCCCGCTTGTCCGGTGAATGGGCCGTCCATTGATGCTCGAGGAGCGCGCGTCGTCGTTGCCTGGTTCACGGCAGCGGATGGAGAGAGGCGCGTTGAGATGGCCTTTTCTTCCGATGGGGGGCAGACGTTCGCTCCCCCCATTCGAATCGATCGGGGCGCGCCGCTGGGTCGAGTAGATACGGTGATGCTGGATGATGGATCAGCACTGGTGAGTTGGATGGAGGCCGAAGAGAAGGGAAATGAGGCGGGATTGTTCATACGGCGAGTCGCTCGCGATGGAGGACAGAGTGAACCGGTTCGGGTCGTCGGCTTGGCCTCATCGCGCGCCAGCGGTTTTCCTCGCCTGGCGCGATGGGGATCTCAGATGGTGATCGCTTGGACGGAGGTAGGCGAACGGAGTCGCGTTCGCACGGCGCTGGCCACATGGCAATGAAAGCGAATCCCCATTGATAGCCGGATGGACGCTGTTACGTAGGTTGTCTTCGAATCACTCGATGAGCTCGTTAGAGTGAAGAGATTCGATCTCGGGTAAGTAACAGGACAACGCGTCCAAGCTCCATCGCGCTGAGAGGAAAGGCTGATCTGGATGTCTGGTCAATGTAATTGAGCGATTCATCAATCTTTGCATTTTGACACGAGCGAATGCTCCAGTCCACGCCGAGTTGGTATAAGGATTGGCTCCCTTCACCTGCGAAGATCGATGATCTTGACATGGCTCTCAGATGGGCGGATTGAAGAGACGCTATTCCCTCCCATTCCTTGCCGAAAGATTGGGTATAGCTCGCAAGGGCGCTTTTGGAAGTTTCTGGAAACGTCTCTCCAGCATGTCAACGGGCATTCCAATGAGCTCACGTTGACCGGACGGCGAGGCGATACGTCTGTGGCGGCGCATCGGGCCAGGCGCGGCGGAGAAGGGCATCGATGCGATCCTGAACCGTGCGCGCCACACGTTCATCGAACGCTCGCCGGTTCCCCCCATCGAACGTGAATGTGAGTGGCGGACCGAAAACCAGTCGCGGCGTGTATCGATGGCCCAGCGTCCAGGAAACGCATCCTGCCGTTCGTTGTGCAATTGGCACGATAGGAACATCCAGATGGCGGCGGTTGAGCCAGCGCACCAGCATCCCCAGACCGGGTTTGAACGGTCGCATCACCCCATCTCGCTTATACCCACCTTCGGGAAAGAGCAGAACGAGTTCGCCAGCCGCCAGCGCCGCTACGGTCTCGCGCCATCCGTTGCTCCCCAAAAGCGGCGGCCATGCCGGTGTGAACACTCGCGCCGGAATGAATCCGAATTCTCGTAGCCAGCGACGTATCACGCCACCCAGCGCGTTCCCCAGCAGAATGGTGAGTCCGCGACGAACGGGGCCAAAGCCCCGCCCATACGCCGAATCAAAAATGCGCGCCCGCCCCACGGGATCATCGAGATACATCAATTCTCGAATGCCGATGATCCTCATCGGACGAGGTACGATGAGGATGGCGCAGAGGATCTCTTCCCAGCCGGTGTGGTTCATCGTCAGGATGGCCGGACCGCTCTGGGGCACGTGCTCCAGCCCTTCGACATCACAACGCAGACGACCGAATATCCGGGAGAGGATTCCCTTGATGCGGAAGTAGAACAGACTCCGAGCGGCATCAGAATATGGGCTGAGGAACTCTCGTCGGTTCGTCTCTGGATTGTTCATGGAAGGTCGATCTGACCTATGCGGCGGATAGGCGCCGATGGAACGTCATCGCCGAACCATCCACCGGGACGACGAGCCCCGCTCCTGGATATCACTGGCGACGCCCCTTCCATCCGGGACCGCGAATCACTCGTCCGGGCGTGGCGCCGGTATGCTCGCCGTCTTTGAGGACCTGAACGCCGTTGACGAAAACGTGCACCACGCCAGTGGCATACTGATGGGGATTCTCGTAGGTGGCGTGGTCCTGGATGGTGTCGGGGTCGAACACGACGACATCGGCGAAATATCCCGGCTTCAATCGCCCGCGCCGATCCAGCTTCAAATTCTCCGCCGGGAGCGAGGTGAGCCGTCGGATGGCTTCTTCCAAGGGAATGACCTTCTCCTCGCGCACATACTTGCCGAGTAGCCGAGCGAAATTCCCGTACGCTCGCGGATGCGGATTCGACTTCAAGAAAACGCCTTCCGGCGCCGGGGCTTCGGCGTCCGAACCGAAGCTGACCCATGGCTGTCGAATCTTCTTCCGGATATTCTCTTCGGACATGATGAAATAGACCGCGCCCACGCGGCTCTCATCCTCGATGACCAGATCCATAGCCGTCTCCTCCGGCGACGTACCGCGCAGGCGGGCTACTTCGGCCAGCGTCTTTCCGGTCAGCGGTTTCAACTTTTCGTTCTTGAAGCTCACCAGTAGGACGTTCTCCGGCGATCCCGCGGCCAGGAGCAGATTCTCCCATTCGTCGGTCGGCGTGCGCATCTCGCGTTTGACGCGCGCGCGGATGGCCGGATCTTTCAATCGCTCGATCCAGGCTTTGAGGCCACCCTCTTGCACCCATGGCGGCATGGCGGCGTCCAGACCGGTCGCTCCCGCCGTGTAGGTGTACATGTCGGCGGTGATGCGAAGCCCTTCGGCGCGCGCCGCTTCGATCTTCTCGATCACGGCATCGAGTTTATTCCAGTTGGATCGCCCCGCCGCCTTCAGATGGTAGATCTCGGCCGGGATATGTGCCTGGCGTGCGATGGTGATCAACTCATCGACCGCTTCCAGCAAACGATTTCCCTCGCTGCGAATGTGCGAGATGTACATGCCGCCATACTCGGCGGCCACTTTACAGAGTTCGATGAGTTCGTCCGTCTGGGCATAAAAGGCCGGCGCATAGATGAGCGATGAGCCGACGCCGAGCGCACCTTCTTCCATGGCCTGACGGACGAGTTGACGCATGCGATCGAGTTCCTCCGGTGTGGGCGGACGGTCTTCATAACCGATCTCGTGAATGCGCACCGTGGTCGCGCCGACGAATGAGGCCACATTAGGGGAGATGCCGCGGCTCACCAGATAGTCGAGATATTCCCCCAGCGTCGTCCATTGGACATCGTATTTGATGTCGCCTTGTTGTTCGACGAGTTCTTTTTTCATCCGCTCGTTCAACGGACCCATCGACCATCCCTCGCCAAACACCTCCAGGGTGACGCCCTGGCGAATATCACTCTGCGCTCGACCATCCTCGATGAGCGACTCGGTGGCCCAACTGAGCATGTTGATGAAGCCGGGCGCCACGGCCAGGCCGGTAGCATCGATCTCCAGGCGCCCACGCGCCCGCTCCAGAGAGCCCACCGCCACGATCTTGTCTCCGTCGATGGCGACATCGCCGGTGAATGGTGGCGATCCACTGCCATCATAAATGGTGCCGTGACGGATGACGACGTCGTATTCGGTCGAAGGTGTACAGGCGATGGCCAGGATGAAACCGCTGATGAGTATCCCCAGTCGCATCAGATGACCTCCTCAATGACCCGGAGAAGAGGGGGAAGGAGTCCCATCATCTCCGCTCGTTCTCTTGCTACACGGTTCGTTTCCCGTCGTTATGGGAAGATGCCCAGTTCCAGATAAGCGATGGCGACTTTATTGATGGCGTTGAGAAAGGCGGCGGTGCGCAAATCGGTCACGCCCGGCGTTCGCAGCATGGTCTCGCGAATTTCGTCGTAGGCCGTGATCATCGTTTCTTCCAGGCCGGAATTGACCAGATCGATTTCGTCGGCGCCCCGCACGATGAGTTTCCGCTCCTCCGGCGAGAGACGCTTCCCGGTGATGCGCTCGATCGATTCCAGAAGGGCGCTGCGGGATGCTTCTTCGAATCGTTTACTCAACCGACCGAAGCGCACATGACTCAGGTTCTTCAACCATTCGAAGTAAGAGACGGTGACGCCTCCGGCATTGAGATAGAGATCGGGAATGATCATCACGCCGCGCTCGAGCAGCATCTGTTCCGCTTCGATGGTCGTCGGTCCATTGGCCGCTTCGGCGATGATCCTGGCGCGGATGCGGGGAGCATTCTCTTCGGTGATTTGCCGTTCCAGAGCTGCCGGAATGAGAATATCGCATTCATATTCCAAGGCGTCGGTATTCTTGGCGAAATTCTTAGCGCCGGGAAAATTCAAGATCGTCCCCGTCTCGCGGCGATGTTGTTGCACCTCATCCACATCCAAACCGTCGGGGTTATAGATGGCTCCATCATATTCGGCCACGGCGACGAGAACGGCGCCCGCCTCCTGGAGGAATTTCGCCGCATGATATCCGACGTTTCCCAACCCTTGCACCACGACGCGTTTCCCTTCGATGCCCGGCTGGAGTCCCAACTTTTTCATGTCTTCGGCGTAGCCGAGGGCGTGGCGAATGCCGTAGAAGACGCCGCGTCCGGTGGCTTCCGTTCGACCTCGGACGCCATACTGGGTGACCGGTTTGCCGGTGACGCAGGCGATAGAATCAATGCTCGGGTTGAGCGCCTGATAGGTGTCCAGAATCCAGGCCATCTCGCGCGGTCCCGTACCGTAATCGGGAGCCGGCACATCGACGCCGGGCCCGATGAAGTTCTTCTTGGCGAGTTCGGCGGTATAGCGGCGGGTGATGCGTTCCAGTTGGTTGACGGTGTATTTTCGCGGTTCGATTTTGACGCCCCCTTTAGCGCCGCCGAACGGAAGGTCGACGACGGCGCATTTGAACGTCATCAATGCCGCCAGCGCCTTGATCTCGTCCTCGTTGACCATCTCGCTGTAGCGGATTCCCCCTTTGACGGGCAGCTTGTGATGACTGTGCTCCACTCGAAACGCCTGGATGATCTCGATCGTCCCGTCTTCGTGCTTGAGCGGGAACTTGAATTGATACACGCTATTGCAGTACTTGATTTGATCGAGCAATCCTCGATCATAGGATGTATGAGCGGCGGCCCGATCAAAAAAGGCTAATACCGATTCATAAAACGAGAGATGCCTTTTGCCCATAGATTCCTCACTACGCATGCCGGAGATGTCTCATGTATCGGATCTCGGCTATGCCCGACACCCGGCTAGTATACTTCGAGCCATACCGTGGAGCAACCATCCGGCGCGGCCTCGACCGAGGATGCGCACATCTTGGTCGCCAGGAAATCGGTCGCCCCGCGATGACCGTCCGTGAAGTCAGCGACCGTTCGGCGATGGACATCGGTCGCTTCCTCCTCCCCGCCTGAGCCGGCGTCGGTCGCTCTTGCGCTCGAGGCTCGTTCCTCCATTTCTCATTTTTTCTTCGGGTGATAGACGTGCGTGCTATGACCGTAGAACGCTTCCGCCGCTTCCATGAGCGTTTCTGAGAGCGTGGGATGGGGATGGATACTCAGTTCGACATCGGAAGCGAGCGCCGCCATTTCGACGGCCAGAACGCCTTCGGAGATCAACTCGCCAGCGCCCGGGCCAACGATGCCCACGCCGAGGATGCGCTCCGTCTCCGGATCGATGATCAACTTGGTCAATCCATCGGTGCGATCCAGCGTCACCGCCCGGCCCGATGCCGCCCAGGGGAATCGGGCGACCTTGATCGGGCGTTTCTGCTCGCGCGCCTCAGTTTCGGTCAAACCGCAGCAGGCGATTTCCGGATCGGTGAACACGACGGCGGGGACGGCTCGGGGCTCGTAGGCAACGCGCCGCCCGGCGATGGCTTCGGCGGCCACGCGGCCTTCGTGCGTCGCCTTGTGCGCCAGCATCGGTTCGCCGGCCACGTCGCCGATGGCATAGATCGTCGGCTCGGCCGTCCGTCGTTGAGCGTCGACCTGAACGAATCCGCGCCGGTCGATTTCAACTTTGGTGTTCTCCAGACCCAGATCCTGGGAGTTCGGTTTACGCCCCACGCAGATGAGCACGCGCTCATAGATCTGTTCCGGTTGTTTCACCTGAGCGCCCTCCAATTTGACCCGAATGCCCTTCTTTTCCTCCTTCATGCCCACCACGCGAGTGTTGAGCATAATGGACTCGAAGATCGTCTCCAGTCGCCTGGTCAACACGGAAACCAGATCCCGATCGAGTCCCGGTATGAGCCCGGGCATCATTTCCACTACGGAGACCTTCGTCCCCAGCGCCGCATAGACGGTTCCCAATTCCAGTCCGATGTATCCGCCGCCGATGACCAGCATGGTCTTGGGAATATCGGGCAGATCCAGGGCAGTGGTCGAATTCATGATGCGCGGGCTGTCAATGGAGAGGTTGGGAAGCGTCGCCGGGCGCGATCCGGTGGCCAGGATGGCCCGCTCGAATTTGAGAATCTCTTCGCCCGATTGGTTCTCGATTCTCAGTGTGTGGGGATCGAGGAAAGTGGCTCGCCCTTGAATATAGGTGATCCGGCGTTGCTTGGAGAGTTGTCCTAATCCGCCAGTCAACTTCTGGACGACGCTCTCTTTCCACTCCCGGAGCCGGTCCAGATCAATCTCGGGCTCGGAGAATGTCACGCCCCACCGGGCGGCGTGACGCGCCTCGCTGATCACTTTGGCCACATGGAGTAGCGCCTTGGAGGGAATGCACCCACGGTAGAGGCAGACGCCGCCAGGATTCGGCTCCATGTCGATGAGCGTCACGTGCAATCCCAGATCGGCGGCCAGGAAGGCGGCCGGATAGCCGCCAGGGCCACCACCGATCACCGCGACTTGCGTCGATCTCACGTTTTCTGTCATCGCTCAGCTCCTCGGTCGGAAATCAGTGAACGGTGAAGCGTAACCTGTGCGTCCGGATACGTAAAGCACGAAAGGCGAATGACGAGGGCAGAATACAGAAATGGCAAACCGATTCGCCGATCGCTCCTCATCTCATGTTCTCCACTCATCACCGATCGCACACCACGGTCTCACCCTTCCAGAATGAGTCGGAAGGGTTGCTCCAGGGCCTCGGCGATCCATCGGAGAAAGCGCGCCGCGTCGGCTCCATCAATCACGCGGTGGTCATAAGAGAGCGACAGCGGCAGCATCAATCGCGGTTGGAATTGACCGTCGATGAATGTCGGCTCCCACTGAGCGCGAGAGATGCCCAGGATCGCCACTTGAGGGTGATAGACGATGGGCGAGAAAGCTGTCCCGCCGATGCCACCCAGATTGGTGATGCTGAAT
This sequence comes from Acidobacteriota bacterium, assembly GCA_003696865.1. Taxonomy (GTDB): domain Bacteria; phylum Acidobacteriota; class Blastocatellia; order HR10; family J050; genus J050. Next base: position 13,056 of record RFHM01000400.1, read on the forward strand.
GTGCCACCTTGCATGTCCTCCACGGTGAGCTTTCGCGCTCGCGCCTTCTCGGCCATGTGGTGGAGTTCGACGGCCAATTCGATCAGATTCTTTCTATCCACGTCACGGATGACCGGGACGAGCAATCCGCGATCCGTATCCACGGCGACGCCGATATGGTAGTACTTCTTGTAGACGATCTCGTTGTTGGCCACGTCCAGGCTGGTGTTGAACTGGGGGAACGCTTTCAGGGCGGCTGCCGCCACCTTGAGGATGATGGCCGTGATGGTCAGTTTCCCCCCGGCGGCCTCGGCTCGGGCGGCGAACTGCTTGCGCAGGCGTTCCAACTCGGTGATATCGGCTTTGTCGTGGTGGGTGACATGAGGGATGAGCGTCCACGCTCGGCTCATGTTCTCCGCGGTGACGCGACGGATATTGGAGAGAGGGCGACGTTCGATCTCTCCCCATCGGCTGAAGTCGGGGAGCGGAGGAGTGGGAACGGGCATCTCCGCCTTCCGCTCGCCGAGGAGGCGACGGGCATAGTTCTTCACATCCTGAATGGAGATGCGACCACCGGGACCGGTGCCGGGGACATCCTGGATATCGATCCCCAACTCCCGCGCCAGCCGACGCACCGACGGAGCGGCCGGAATGACCCGTCTGGCCGTTTCTACTTGAACCGAGGGACGGGGTGCCCGACGGGTGAACTCGACGA
>RFHM01000401.1 GCA_003696865.1 Acidobacteriota bacterium
TGGATGTCCTGCTGGGGGTAGGGAATCGAGATCCCCGCCTCGTCGAATGTCAGCTTGACCTTCTCGGTGATGTCCTGGAATACGAGGACGATCTGCTGCGTGGGCTCTTCCTCTGAGGTGGAGAGGGGAGCCGCTCCCATCAACAGATTGATCTTTTGTCCATCGGGGCGAATGAGCGTCACATCATCGGTGACACTACTGATACCGCCGAGGACGGCTTTGCCCAAAGGGAGTTCGGCCAGTGGATAGGGCTCGCCACTGGGCTGGCAGAGGACATAAGAGTCCGAGAGAATGGGAACGACGGTGCCCGGTGCGAGCGGTTGACCGAATAATTGGCTGGCGTTTCGATTGGCAATGACCACTTTCCCGGTATCGGCATCGATGACGCAGACGCCCGCCGGGACGTTCTCCAGGATCAGTTCGATCCGACGGTACTCATCCTCAGTCTGTTGGAGAGAGTACTGGATCGTTTCGTACAACCGGGCGATCTCCCGATTCTTCTCCTCCAGCTTCTTGCTCTGTCGGCTGAGGGCCAACGTCCCGAAGGTGATGACGGCAATGATGCCCAATCCGAACATGAGCGTGAGCCAATTGTAAGGAATGGTGAGCCAATCATAAATGCGCACGCTCGCTTGACTGAGCAACACATTGGTGGGAAATCGTAATACCCATTGCGTCGCGCCCACCTTGATGGGAAGGAGCAAAGGATGGAGATCGTCCAGCTTTTCCTCGTACTGACTGCTGATCGTGATGCCCTCGCTGGTTTGCAATTGGTATGGAATGTGGGCGCTCATCAGTGGGCGAATGAGATCCTGGGTGACTGCCGGTTGGGAGAAGACGCCTTCAATGAGCCCGGTGACCCTGTTGTTGGAGATGATAGGAGCAAACGCCACCAGATAGGACTCCGCCTCAGCTCCGGCACGAACGGGGGGTGATAGGAGCATCGATTGGGTCTCCATCGCCCGTCTGGCCAGGTGATATAACTCTGATCGCCGCGCCAGGCTGAGCCTCAGCGGGGGAGGCGATGGATAGACGTACCGGGTTCGGTACCCGCGGTCCACGTAGGCGACCTGTCGGAGACCCGAAATCTGGTCGATGAGTCGGCGAGCATAATGAGCGTGGGTGGCGGCGTTCTTGATAATGCCATGGGCGTACAGATCGGCCATCTTGCTCAAGCCCGTCAATCGTTCGTTCACCCCTTGGGAGATCTTGGTGCTCAATTCCGTTTGCAGTCGAGCGATCGCCGTTTCAGCGAGGGCCTTCGGGTATTGAGGGAGGGCAATGATGAGCCCCGATGTGAAGGCGATTCCCAGAGCGATGGTCAGGGTGCTGATGGAGTTCCTCTTGAGCATGGACTTCATACGTCGTTCCCTCTGCTGGTCAGGCTCCAGCCGATGCGCTCCGTGCTCGTGGCCATTGTGGCAGATAAAGGTGTTGCAAATCACGTGCCACGGGAGCAACACGAGGAGATCTCGCTGCCTCCTCGAACATGCTGATACAAAGGAACTTAGGAATTCACCCCCAGCCAGCTTCGGCGTCGATGTAACCGCCGTTTCACCCCTGCAATGGGAGTTTCAGTTTCGAAAATGGGAGGCTAGATGATCAGATACTTGCGCCAGGCTTCCTGGTGGCGGCCCAGGTGCGTCAAAATCTGGTGGCCGACGCGCCAGGAGAGGGCGCGGGGATGTTTCAGCAGCTTCATACCCACCTCTTCGGGCATGCGGTCTCCCTTCCGCGCATTGCACTTCCGACAACAGGTCACCACGTTGTCCCAGGAGGTTCGTCCCCCTCGCGCCCGAGGAATCACGTGATCGATGGTCAGGTCAGAGGGGTTGAACTTCCGGCCGCAGTATTGGCAGGTGTATCCATCGCGGAGCATCACATTCCGGCGCGAGAGTTCCCGCCGCTCGTAAGGGATGCGAATGTATTCCACCAGTCGAATGACCGAGGGGACGGGGAACGATTGTCGCGCCGAGCGGACAACCTGATCGGTCAACTCTTCGGGGCGAGCCGTGCCCTTGAAGATGAGGACCAACGCCCGGCGCACGGTCGTCACGTTGATTGGCTCGTAGGTCGCGTTCAGGACCAATACGGGGCTATTCATCTGTTTTTTGCCATTCAACGAATGCATGAACGTTTATTATAACCGAAATGGCGCGCCGTTCCCTAGAGCAAAATTCCCGGTGAGCCGCGACGGTCAGAGAGCATCTCTGCCGGGGCTCTCGCCGAATGACCTGCCACTCATCACGGCGGCGACTCGATGACCAGGACCCGACGTCTCGATTATCTCGTTCACCGGTGAAGATGGTGCTTATGGCTCCATCCCCAGGAGCCGGGGCAGCGTTGACCCGGGGACCAGAATGGTTTCGCGTCGACGACCTCCGGTGGAGATCAGCGAGATGGGGCAGCCCACCAGTTCGCTCAATCGGTCGATGTAATCCCTCGCTCGCCGTGGAAGTTCCTCCAGTCGAGTGAGACCCAATGTCGGCGTCTTCCAACCGGGCATTGATTCGTAGATGGGTTCGCAGTGCTCCAGAACCTGGGCATCGAACGGATAACTGCTGAGCCGTTCGCCTCGGTAGCGATAACCGATGCAGATCTTGATTTCGTCCAATACGTCCAGCACATCCAGTTTGGTCAGCGCCAAAGCGTCGAATCCGTTGACCCTCACGGCGTAACGGACGGCGAAGCTATCGAACCAGCCGCACCGACGAGGGCGTCCCGTAGAGGCGCCGAATTCCACACCCCGCTCCCTGAGCAAGGTCCCGACATCATCGTGGAGTTCGGTGGGGAAAGGTCCCCCGCCCACGCGAGTCGTGTAAGCTTTCATGACCCCCAGGATCGCCGTCAAATGCTTCACCGGCACGCCGGTTCCGATCGCCGCTCCGGCGGCCACGGCCGTCGATGAGGTCACGTAGGGGTAGGTGCCAAAGTCGATGTCGAGCATCGTGCCTTGCGCGCCTTCGAACAGAATACTCTGGCCCTTGGCCACGGCGGCCTGAAGGTAGGCGATGGTATCGGTGACGTAGGGGGCGAGTTGGCGTCCGTATTCGCCATAGGAAGCATAAAGGGTATCGGCGTCGAACAATTCGGCGTCGAAGGCCTGCAGGAAGCGGTTGGCATAGGCGACGTTGAATTCGATCTTCTCCCGGAGTCGCTCAGGGTCGAGGAGATCACCCACGCGGATACCGTGGCGGCCGACTTTGGTGACATAGGCCGGGCCGATGCCCCGCATCGTGGTTCCCACCTTGCGGGCGCCGCGCTGTCGTTCGATGACCACTTCCATAGCTCGGTGGTAGGGGAGAATGAGGTGGGCGCGCTCGCTGATCCGCAATCGCTCCGGAGTCACCTCAATCCCCAGTCGGCGGAGATCTTCCATCTCTCTGAGCAGAGCCGCCGGGTCGATGACCAGTCCATGACCGATCACGGCCACTTTCCCGGGATGAATGATCCCCGACGGGATCAGATGGAGGACAAACGTGTGGTCGCCGACCTTGACCGTATGTCCGGCGTTGTGGCCGCCTTGATACCGGGCGACAATATCGAACTGCTCTGAGAGAACATCGACGATCTTTCCTTTCCCTTCATCGCCCCATTGGGCGCCAACGACGATCAACGTCTTCATGATATCCTACGGCTCCTCGAACAAGATAAAGGCGCGTCGGATCCGAGAGACGCGCCCCACCGATGGCCAATGAATCGCTCCTTCTCCAGTGGCCTCCAGGTTGAGCTTCTCCCGGGGCGAGAAGTGGAGACCGGTTTCGAAGAGAAAACGAATCTCTCGCTCCTCCAGCTCCCTCGCCCCATCAGGAGAGCTTCATCGGTCCCACCTCAGAGATGGCGATTGATCATGTCGGCGATCCTCTCTTTGGGAACCACGCCGATGATGCGATCCTTCTCTTCGCCATCTTTGAACAGGATGAGCGTGGGGATGCCCTTGATCCCGTATCGGCCGGCCGTCTCCGGGTTCTCATCCACGTTCAACCGCGCGACCACGGCTCGGCCCGCATATTCCTCGGCGATGGCCGCCACCGTGGGTTCCAGCATCTTACACGGTCCACACCACACGGCCCAAAAGTCGACCAGCACAGGGAGAGTGGACTTCAAAACATCCCGCTCAAAAGTCTCGTCGGTCACATCGATCATCCGTTCGTTCTCAGCCATGTCGTCCTCCTTCAGTGAAATTCTCACCCGTGGTCCGAACGGCTCCCGCGAGCCATCGCTCGGACCAGGATACTTCATCGTCCCGGAGATCGGGAACTCTGCGTGGCACTCACCTTCGCCCACAATCGCCGATAGAGGGCCACGTACTGTTGAGCCGAACGATCCCAGGAAAAGTCTGTGCGCATGCCGTTGAGCATGAGCGTCCGCCAGAGGTCTTTCTGTCGGTACACCGATAACGCCTCTTGAAGCTTCTCCAGGAGGCGGTCGGCACTGTATTCGTAGAATTTGAAACCATTTCCCGATCGACTGTGAGGATCGAAATTCCTGATCGTGTCATCCAGCCCACCGGTGCCGCGAACCAAGGGAACCGTGCCGTACTTGAGGCTGTACATTTGGTTCAACCCGCAGGGTTCATACCGCGAAGGCATGAGGAACAGGTCCGTTCCCGCTTCAATACGGTGAGCCAGGGGGTCATCAAATCCGAAATAGACGCCCACTCGATCGGGGAACGCCCGATGCAACTGTCGAAAGAAGTTCTCCAGCTTGGGATCGCCCGATCCCAGCACAACGTAGCTGGTGTTCATGTGGAGCATGCGCTCGGCGGCCTGTTCGATGAGATCGAATCCTTTTTGTTCGACCAGCCGCGAGATCGACCCGATGAGCGGACGCGCCACATCGACCGGAAGGTTCATGCGTTTGAGGAGATCGATCTTACACTCCTTCTTTCCTTCCAGCGAATCGGGGCCGTAATTCCGGGCGATGTAAGGGTCCGTCTCCGGGTTCCAGACCTCATAATCGACCCCGTTCAGGATGCCGATCACATCGTCTCGTCGGGCGCGGAGCAGTCCATCGAGCCCACAGCCGAATTCCGGCGTCTGGATCTCTTGAGCGTATCGAGGGCTCACCGTGGAAATTCCCGTTGCCGCCACCAGACCGGCCTTGAGCGCGCTGGCCATCCCATGAAACTCGATGCCCTCATCGGTCTGAAAAACCTCGGGCCCGAATCCCAGGTGAGGGAGGAGCCTGGGGTCGAACAGTCCTTGATAGGCGAGATTGTGAACGGTGAACAGGGTCGCCGTCGAGGCATAGAATGGATCATTTCGATAGGCCGTTCGAAGGTAGAGCGGAATGAGCCCCGTCTGCCAGTCGTGGCAGTGAATGATGTGTGGGGGTGGCCCCGATCGCTTGATCGCCTCCAGAACGGCCCGCGAGAAGAAGGCATATCGCTCGACATTGTCCGGATACTCTCCACCGGGAGGTCCATAGATCCCCTCCCGATCGAAGTAGATGGGGGCATCGATCGAATAGACGGGAAGACCGTGCGTCCGGGTTCGGTACACGGCGGCCGGTCTCAGGCCAAAGGCGAATGGGACCATCAGATCGGGAATCACCGCTTCGTCCATGGGGACTCCTGGATATCGCGGCACGAAGATTCGGACGTCCAACCCTTGTTTCATCAGTGCCTTGGGGAGGGCAACGGCCACATCGGCGAGGCCACCCACTTTGGCGTACGGAGCCACCTCGGAGACGGCAAAACTCACCCGGAACCTTTCCTCAACCATTTCTCGTTCGCTCCCGTTCAGCCGCACCCCTCTCCGTTTCTGCCTCCGAGATTCGTGCCTCCTCTGCACGTGGCGCTGAGATGGCTCGAAGCGAGAATGGTAAGAGGAGGCCAAGAACCTTGTCAAGCGAAGGGCCTGCCGCCACCAATGGCGGCCCTTAAGAAGGGTCGATGCTTCTCGGCTTGTCCGGCAGGATGCCGGGGGTGATCGCCCGAAGAGCTTTTCACTCCAGATTCTGCATCGAGGCGAGGAATTCGGCGTTCGATCTCGTCTTGCTCAATTTATCCAGGAGAAGTTCCATCGCTTCCACTGGTGAGAGCTGACTGAGGACGCGGCGCAGGACAAAGATCCGGTTGAGATCTTCCGGAGGCATGAGGAGCTCTTCCTTCCGGGTACCGGAGCGATTGATATCGATGGCCGGAAAGATCCGTTTATCAACCAACCGCCGATCCAGGAGGATCTCCATGTTCCCGGTTCCTTTGAACTCTTCGAAGATGACGTCGTCCATCCGGGACCCGGTATCGATGAGAGCGGTGGCGATGATGGTGAGCGACCCCCCTTCTTCGATGTTGCGCGCCGCCCCGAAGAACCGTTTGGGACGCTGGAGGGCATTGGCGTCGATGCCTCCGGAGAGAATCTTCCCCGAAGAGGGCACAGTCGCGTTATACGCTCGGGCCAACCGGGTGATCGAATCTAACAGGATCACCACGTCTCTCCCATGCTCGACCAGGCGCTTGGCTTTTTCGATGACCATCTCGGCCACCTGCACGTGTCGCGTCGCCGGTTCGTCGAACGTCGAGCTGATCACTTCGCCGTGCACGGTGCGCATCATATCGGTCACCTCTTCCGGTCGTTCGTCGATGAGCAGCACGATGAGGAAGACTTCCGGATGATTCTTGGCCAGCGACGTGGCGATGCTCTGGAGCAGCATGGTCTTGCCCGCGCGCGGTGGCGAGACGATCAGTCCTCGTTGCCCTTTTCCAATCGGCGTGAGAAGATCCAGCACCCGCCCCGAGAGATTGTCCGGCGACGTTTCCATTCTCAGCCGCTCATTGGGGTAGAGCGGCGTGAGGTCGTCAAACAGGACTTTCTCGCGGTGCACTTCGGGCGGTTCGTAGTTGATCGCCTTGACCTTGATCAAGGCGAAATAGCGTTCGCCGTTCTTGGGCGGTCGCACTTCGCCCGAGACGATGTCGCCCGTCCGCAGATCGAATTTGCGAATCTGCGAAGGCGATACGTAGATATCGTCGGGGCCGGGCAAGTAGCAATAATCCGGACACCGGAGGAACCCGAATCCGTCAGGCAGGCATTCGAGGACCCCTTCGGTGAAGATCAAACCGTTTCGCTCCGTCTGCGCCTGAAGAATCTTGAAGATCAGCTCCTGTTTCCGCATACTGGTGGCGCCCGGTATGCGGAGCTGTTTGGCGATGTGCGTGAGCTTGGAAATGCTCATGTCTTTGAGTTGACTAATTTCCAACGACATGATCGTTCTCCTCAACTGTGGTTTCGGCCATGGGCGAGTCGCGCTCGGATGACTCGCCAGACCTGTTTGACGCCGAGGCCGGTTCGCGCCGAGAAGGGGATGACCTCGGCCGGGGAAAAAACGGGCCTAGCCCGCTGAACCGACCTCATCAATTGATGACGAGGTAACTTGTCGGCTTTGGTCAGCAGGACCAGATAGGGCACGTGGGCGGAGAGAAGCCAATCCCGCATCTGGAGGTCGAGCGGTTTCGGTTCGTGTCGCGCATCGACGATGAGCAGTCCGAGGATCAGCTGCGGTCGATCGGCCAGATACGCCTCGATCAGGTCCTTCCATGATCGCCGCACTCGTTCCGGGACTTTGGCGTATCCATACCCGGGGAGATCGACGAAATAAAACGCCTCATCGACGAGATAAAATCCAATTCCCCGAGTGCGACCGGGCGTCGAACTGGTACGGGCCAGCGACGATCGGTTGAGTAAGCTGTTGATGGCGCTGGACTTCCCCACGTTGGATCGACCGAGGAAGACGATCTCCGGTCGATCATCAACGGGGAACTCGGCGCGCCGGTACGCGCACCGGATGAATTGGACGCGGTCGGTGTTCATCAAGGTAGTAGGTCGATTGACGCTCTCGTGTGCAAGGAGTTCAGCCCCTGGAACGATCACACTGAACTGCCCACCGAGCCAACAACGGCGGTGGTGAAGTCGCGGCCAGCGCTCATCAGCACTGTCCTCGCCTCCACGAACCTAGGATGTGCGAGCGCGAACAATCACTCAGCCAACTGATTGGCACTCTCTCCGCTTTGGCTCCTCTCTTGCGCCCATAGCGGGCTCACCGATGTCTGATCGCTCTGCGGTAGTGGATTCTCCAGAGCCACGTGCAAGACCTCATCCATCGATTCGACGAACTCGATGGTGAGCGCCTCGAGGATGTCGTTCGGAATATCCACCAGATCTTTCTTGTTCTCTTTGGGGAGGAGCAAGGTCGTAATTCCCGCGCGATGGGCGGCTAAGAGTTTCTCCTTGACGCCCCCGATGGGGAGGATCTTTCCTCGCAAAGTGATCTCTCCCGTCATGGCCACATCGCACCGCACCGGATTGCCGGTGAGCGCAGAGGCGATGGCGACGGCCATGGTGATGCCGGCCGACGGCCCATCCTTGGGGATGGCCCCCTCGGGGATGTGGATGTGAATGTCGTAGTTCTTGTGAAAATCGGTCGGGATGTGAAACCGCTGCGAGCGCGAGCGCACGTAGCTGATCGCCGCCTGGGCGGACTCTCGCATGACTTCGCCCAACTTCCCGGTCAGAGTGAGCTTGCCACTTCCCGGCATGAGCGTGACTTCGATTTGCAGCACTTCGCCGCCCATCTCGGTCCAGGCCAGTCCCGTAGCCACTCCCACTTCATTCCGCTCATTGGCTACGCCGGGCCGGAACTTCTCCGGACCCAGGTAGGCTTTCACCGCTTGTTCGGTCACCGTCTCCCGGTAGGTCTCGTGGCTCTCTCCGGAGCTGACCAGTTTTCGGGCGATTTTGCGACAGATGGACCCGATTTCGCGCTCCAGATTTCGCACGCCCGCTTCCCGGGTGTAAAACTGAATGATGCGCCGAATCCCGTCATCGGTGAAGGTGATGCTCGCCGGATGCAACCCCGTTTCTTTGAGCCGCTTGGGAATGAGGTGTCGCTTGGCGATCTGCAGCTTCTCGTACTCGGTATATCCGGGAATGCGGAGGATCTCCAGTCGATCCTGGAGCGCGGGCGGAATGGTATGGGTGACGTTGGCCGTGGCGATGAACATCACGCGGGACAAATCGTACTCCACATCCAGATAGTGGTCGCGGAACATGAAATTCTGCTCCGGATCGAGGACTTCCAGCAGGGCGGCGGCGGGATCGCCTCGGAAGTCGACGCCCAACTTGTCTAATTCATCCAGCATGATCAGCGGATTGATCGTCCCCGCCTTGCGCATCATCTGGATGATTTGTCCCGGCAGGGCGCCGATGTAGGTACGCCGATGACCACGAATTTCCGCCTCGTCGCGCACGCCGCCGAGCGAGAGACGGACGAATTTCCGCCCCGTCGCTTTGGCGATGGAGCGACCCAGGCTCGTCTTGCCCACACCGGGAGGGCCGACGAAGCAGAGAATGGTTCCCTTGGGATTCTCCACCAACTGGCGGACGGCGAGATATTCGAGGATGCGTTCTTTGATCTTCTCCAGCCCATAATGATCCTGGTTGAGAACGTTCTCCGCATACTGGAGATCGCGAATCTCCTCGCTCGCCTGTTTCCAGGGAACGGCCAACAGCCAGTCGATGTAGTTTCGCGACACGGTCGTTTCGGCGGACATCGGCGGCATCTGTTCCAACCGCTTCAGCTCGTTCATCGCCTTCTCATAAGCCTCTTTGGACATGCCCGCCTCTTCGATCTTCTGCCGCAATTCTTCCAGTTCGGCTTTCTCGTCCTTGCGACCGAGTTCCTTGTGAATGGCCTTGAGTTTCTCGTTGAGATAGTATTCCCGCTGCGCTCGCTCCATCTGCTGCTTGACGCGGTTGTTGATCTCCCGATCCAATTCGGCTTTCTGAATTTCGATCTGCAGCAACTCGATGAGTCGGCTCAACCGACCGGCCACCGAGGTCGTCTCCAGGAGTTCCTGTTTGACTTGGACATCGAGCTTGAGGCTGTCGGCCAGGACATCGGCGATGTGGGAAGGATCTTGCGATCGGAAGGCATGGCGGATATCGGCATTGGGATAGTGCTGGACGTATTGGTCGAGGAGGATGCTCAACCGGCCAAGCAACGACCGCAATCGGGCCGGAGAATCGATCTCTTCGGATAACTGCCGGATGGTGGCCACCCAGCAGCCATCTTCTACGGTGATGTTGACGGCGCGTCCACGGCGGCGACCCTCGACCTCCACTTTGATCGTTCCATCGGGGAGTCGCAACGATTTGGTGATCTGGGCCAACGTCCCCACCGAGTAGACCTGGTCCGGCGTCGGTTCATCGACGGTGGCGTCGTATTGAGTCGCCAGGAAGACGATGCGATCCGATTGCAGCGCCCTTTGAAAGGCGAGGATCGACGAGCGACGACCGATGAAAAATCGAGCGGTACAGTGGGGAAAGATCACCACGTCGCGCACCGGGACGACCGGGTGTCGCACGACATCGGGCGGCGTTGCGTCAGTGTATTCTTTCATAACTCATGGGTCCTCGCGGTTAGCCCGCCTTCTTCTCCAGCCACGGAAGCGTGAGGCAACGATTCCTCACCATCTCTTCGGTGACCACGAATTCCTTGACCTTCTTTTGTGAGGGGAGGTGGTACATGGCATCCAGCATCAATTCTTCCAGGATCATGCGCAGCCCGCGGGCGCCGACTTTCCGTTCGTGCGCCATCTCGGCCACGGCCATCAAGGCTTCATCGGTGAACCGAAGCTTGATGTGATCGTATTCGAACTGCTTCTGGTACTGCTTGATGATGGCATTCTTCGGCTCGGTGAGGATCCGCACCAGAGCGGCCACGTCTAGTTCGTGAAGCTGGGCGATGACCGGAAGGCGTCCGACGAATTCGGGGATGAAGCCGTAGCGAATGAGGTCCTCGGGTTGAACCTGGGCCAGCAGATTCTCGGTCCACCGCTTCGCCGAAGGACGAACCTCGGCGCGAAATCCGAGCCGATTTTTCCCCAACCGTTTCTCGATGATCTTGTCCAGGCCGATGAACGCTCCGCCACAGATGAACAGGATGTTCGTCGTATCCACGGCGATGAAGTCCTGATGTGGATGCTTGCGCCCACCATGAGGAGGCACGTTGGCCACGGTCCCTTCCAGTATCTTCAATAATGCCTGCTGCACGCCCTCGCCCGAGACATCGCGGGTGATCGACGGATTTTCATCCTTGCGGGCGATTTTATCAATCTCATCGATATAGATGATGCCATACTGGGCTCGTTCCAAATCGCCGTTGGCCGCCTGCACCAATCGGAGGATGATGTTTTCCACATCTTCGCCAACATAGCCGGCTTCGGTCAACGTGGTGGCATCCACGATGGTGAAGGGGACGTCCAACATGCGAGCCAGGGTTTGGGCCAGCAGGGTCTTGCCCGTACCCGTGGGCCCGATGAGCAAGATGTTGCTCTTCTGAATCTCGACGTCGTTCTGTTGAGTGGCCATTTCCACCCGCTTGTAGTGTTGGTAGACGGCCACGGCCAGTTTCTTCTTGGCTTCCTCCTGACCAATGACGTATTCGTCCAGGAACCGCTTGATCTCCGGAGGCTTGGGCAAGCGCGATTGGGTCAGGGCCTCTGGAGGCGGCTCCTCGACCATGATCTCATTGCAGATGTCCACACATTCGTTGCAGATGTAAACGGCAGGCCCGGCGATGAGTTTTTTCACTTCATTCTGACTCTTTCCACAGAAGGAACAGTGCAGCGTATCATCCACTTTGCGAACCATGAACGTTTCTCCAGATTGAATTGATCGCTCTCATGACGAGCGGTCACGGGCGGTGCGTGATGACCTCATCGATGATCCCGTATTCTCGGGCGTGCTCCGCAGTCATAATCAAGTCGCGCTCAACATCGCGCTCGATGACATCCAACGGTTGACCGGTATGCTTGGCCAAGATACTGCTGGTGAGCTGACGCATGCGAATGATTTCCTCGGCGGCGATCTTAATGTCCGTTGCCTGACCGGAGATCCCACCAGCGTGGGGTTGGTGAATGAGGATGCGAGCGTTGGGCAGGGCGTACCGTTTCCCTTTGGTGCCTGCGGCGAGCAAGAGCGCGGCCATGCTCGATGCCTGGCCGATGCAGATGGTGGTGACGTCGGGCCGAATGAACTGCATGGTGTCATAGATGGCCAGACCCGCCGTGATGGATCCACCCGGGCTGTTGATATAAAGGGAGATATCCCGGTCCGGATCTTCCGCCTCCAGGAACAGCATCTGGGCGATGACCAGATTGGCGATGGTATCATCGATGGGGGTCCCCAGGAAAATGATGTTGTCTTTCAATAGGCGGGAGAAAATATCGTAGGCTCGCTCGCCCCGACTCGTTTGTTCAACCACCATGGGTACGAGCGCCCCGTGGGTATCCGCTCTCATAAACTCTCGCTCCCTCATGATTACAAGTCTCAGTGGCCTGCTCGTCTATGTTGCACCTTCAATGCGCCCGCTCGTCATGCTGATTCATGCCCCCTCTCGCTCCACCTCTGCCGCCTTCACGACCAACTCCAAAGCCTTCCGATTCCTGATCTCATTCTTGATACTATCCAGCGAACCTTCCTTTGTCAAGCGCCGCTTCAGCTGGATCACCGACTCGCCACGCCGACGGGCCAGGCGCGCAATCTCCGCTTCCAGTTCCGTCGTGGAGACAGTGATGTGTTCCAGATCGGCGATGCGTCCCAGGATGAGCGACGCGCGAACATCCTTGATGGCTTGCTCTCGCAGTTGGTCGGTGATGCGCTCCCAATCGATGTCACCCGATCGAGGATCGATGCCCTCATCGAGCATGGAGGCAATCATGCGGCGGATGCGATCGTTGAGCCGTCGCTTCACCAGCGTCTCCGGGACTTCGATGGGATGCTCCTCGACCAGTTCCTCCAGGAGGGTTTCGGTCAATTCCTCCTGAGCTTCGGCCTCGCGGGAGCGCTCTAATCGACGTTTGAGCTCCTGGCGGAATTCGGCCAGCGTATCGAA
>RFHM01000402.1 GCA_003696865.1 Acidobacteriota bacterium
GATTTGCGACAACTCGGCGGTTGGGCCATCACCCGGCCTCAACAGTCCTCCAGGACCCGCTCATAGACGCGCATAACTTCCCGGGCTGCTCGCTCCCAGGAGAATTGTCGGGCGCGCTGGCGCCCGCGCTCTATGAGCCTCCTCCGCGTGATGTCGTCGGAGATGATGTGATGGAGAGCGCGAGCGATGCTCTGGGAATCATGAGGATTGACCAATATGGCCGCCTCACCGGCGACCTCGGGCATGGCCGAGCAATTCGATGTGATCACCGGACAGCCGCACGCCATGGCCTCCAGAATGGGGAGTCCGAAACCTTCATGAAACGAAGGGAAGACGAAAGCGTCGGCCGCCGAATAGAACTGGACCAATTCCTCGGTCGAAACCACCCCCTTGAACTCGACATGGGGCTCCAACCCCAACTCCCTCATCCGACGTTGCACGGCCTCGTATCCCCAACCACGCGGGCCCACGTGCACCAAGCGATGTGGCATACCTTCGGCTCTCACCATGGCAAAGGCCTCCAGAATGCCGATGAGATTCTTCTTGGGAATGATGGCACACACGGAGAGGATGAACGGTCGCTCGCTCCTCGGCCGCTCCCCAACCTCCCAAGCTTGTCGACGAAAAGGCTCAGCGAGACCATTGTGAATGACAGTGATTTTCTCCGGTGGAACACCATAGGCGTCGATGATCTCGCGCCGGGACGCTTCCGAAACGGTGATCACGGCATGCGCGCGGCGGAGGAGATGACGGTATTTCCAGACCGCGTGGCGCGGCAACGGCTCATGCCACTCCGGCGGCAACGTCGCCCAGGCGCAGCCGTGAATAGTCACCACCGTCCGAGCCCCGCCGGGAGGCCACCAGTAGAGCTCCCATTCGGTCATAAAATGCAGAAGCGAAAATCCATGCCGCCGAAGATAACCGGGAGCGAGGAATCGATCCACGCTTCTTTTGGCCAAGCGAGAGGGCAACGCGATCTTCCGAGTCGAGGATGGGACATCGACCGACTGAGCACAAACGACGTGGAGAGTCTCAAGGCGAGAAGCGAGCGCTTCGATGAGGTTCCGCGCATAGACGCCCACACCGGTCATATCTTGAAGCGCTCGGGTGGCGACCAATCCGATCTTATGCCCGCGAAGAGACGGCGACGAGGGTTCACATTTCCCACCCGAGGGCCTCGCGTTGATGTCTCGATGGTCGCTCATTCAATGTAACCGAGGTTCCTGAGTCGGGATAACAGTTCGGTCTTCTCGGCCTCGTATTCGCCCGGTATCGTCGGTCCCGGAAGCAACGGCTCGCTCCGCTCGATCACCGGATGGGCCCGGACAAACTCCGGCTGGAAGGCGTCAAGGAGAACTGCACCATCCATGTAGTCGGGCACGGGCACGCCCATCAGGTAGAGTATGGTCGGCGCGACGTCTTCGATTCGTGCTGGCTCCAGTTGATGAGCGTATTTGACTCCTGGACCAGCCAGGATGAAGAGGCCATCGGCGCGATGCGTCCCCGACCAGCCCCATCGTTCCTCTCGACCAGAAATCGTCCGTTCGCTCCGACCACCGACCAGGTAGACGCCCGGCGCAGCGCTGATGATGAGGTCGTCAGCGCGTTGGACGTGAGGGCCATGGTAGAGATCTTCGCGACGGTAGACCCGCTGAATCAACGGTTGATGCGTGACGGGATCTTCGAGGGCCATGAGTCCGTCGATGATGCGCTGGCGAATGGATTCGTACTCGCGTCCCGGTTCGACGATACCCTGCGGCTCGCGCCCCCGGAGATTGAGACGAATGGACTGATTGGACATGGAGGCGAAAAAGGCTTTCGTGTGATGCCAATCGATATGGGTATAAGGCGTCAACGGAGCCGGTGGGAGGACGTTCTTCAACGAGGTTGGCAACCACCGCTTGAGCAATGTCCCCACGCCCAATTTGTAGGCCAAGGCTTCCATCCACTCCCGGCTCGACCGTGGCTCCGGCGCCTCACGCCAGGTCAACAATCCCCACTCGACGAGGAGTTCCTCGACGTGGATGCGCCAGCGAAGCGGTCCAAATCCATGATCCGAATAGACGAGCACATACCCGTCCGGAGCCAGGTGTGACATGAGGGTGGCCAGGCTCCGATCCAGTCGCTGATAGTATCGACGGATGGCCTGAGCGTCGGCGACCGAGGCATCCGCTTCATCGAGGAAACGCCAGAAGTAATGTTGCAAGCGGTCCAGCCCGTCATAGACGATTTGAAGGACATCGACGTCGAACATCCGCACCAATCGAATGGCCAACTCCGTCTGCCGCTCCGTCGTTCGCGCCAGGTCGCGCAAGAAAGCGCGCCGGCGCCCGTAATGGAGATTCTTTTCGTCGAGTCGAAGCCCGGCACCGGACAGGGAAGGTCCCACGCGCTCGGCGAGTTCTGGTGGATGGAAGAAATCGCGGGCACGACTCGGCGTGAGCATTCCCGAGAGCAAGAACCCATTGACTGGAAGCGGCGGATAGGTGAGGGGGAAATTCATCACGCCGACTCTGAATCCCTCTCGACCGAGCCGCAGCCAGATCGGCTCCGCCCGCCAATCTCCCGAATGCACGGGCTCGGCGCGATAGTGCTCCCGGCCCTTCGTGAAATCAAAGATGCCGTGCTTCCCCGGATTGACGCCGGTCACTGAAGAAACCCACGCCGGAGGCGTCAGCGGTGGAATAGTGCTCCGTAAAACGGCCCGGGCTCCTCTCTCTATGAGCGCGCGAAACGCAGGCAGTGCCCCTTCATCCATCCACGGCTGGAGGAGTTCGAACGTCGCTCCATCCAGGCCGATGACCAGGACGCGTTTTTTGTTCATCCTTTCGCTGGCAGAACGCCTCGGTCACCGCCGCTGGCGATACAAGGCGGGATCGATGACGCTCAACATTTTTTCCACATCGAGCGCGTGCCCTAAAAATTCGTTGACTCGCTTCACGTGAGGCAGAGGTTCTCTCAGCACCTCATTATAATCCACGTAGATGACGTCCATATTGGGACGTTCATCGAGCCAGGCCTCGACCCGTCGAAGATGCTGTCCGAACAGCTCGGCCATCCGTTCATCGCTCACCGTATCGGTGGGCTTCCCTCTCCGGATGAGCATCTGCCTTTGCGAGGCCAGGATCTCTTCCATCTTCCGGCGCATGAAAATCACCTTGTAGCGATAGGTGGGCGGTAAGTAGAAGAGGAGTTGCGAAATGATCTTGACGACCTTACCTTGAGCCTCACCTAACCAGGTGTTGTCTTCCTTCAACTTCTTCACGCGTTCATATTCGTAATAGCCTTTAGGATTATCCTCATCGGGCGTCCGAATGTGATCGGTCAAAATAGGCATCCCCCCCGCTTCCAGCATCTTCATCATCATGGACGTGCCGGAGCGCGGCAATCCCGAAACGACCGTAATCACGTCTCGATCCATCATCTCCCTCCCGGTGTTGCCTGGGGCATGGAATGAGGCGCAGAGTATGTCCGGGCGGCTGGAGCACTGCCCGTTGTCCGCGCCGCGCACACGACCGCATCGATCATCCCCTCCCAAGCCTCCAGGCCCTGATATTTCCTGATTCCCATGGTTATCCCATACATCACACTGCGCTCGGCGTGTGCCCGGTGGCACTCTCGCGGCGCACTTCACCCATCACCTCTCCCGGTCACCGAGCACCGCGTCCAGTTCCAATCGTCTGACGGCGGCCCAGATATCCACATGAACGAGTCCGCCGGAGAAAACCACGGCGCGCCGACTGGCCTCCTTCTTGGGATAAACGTTTTGGACGATGCCCACAACCCGACCCTCTTCATCCAGAGTCGGCGCGCCACTGCACCCGCTGAGCCCATCCGCCGTGGAGGTGAAATTCGTCTCATTGAGTTGTTGCCAGACCTTGCCCCGAGTGATGCGCAAACTTCCGTCAGCATCGGGATAACCGATGTGCGCCCGCCGCTGCTGGTCGCGCTGAGTGCGAATGGGAAAGCCGATCACCCAGATGGGCTCATCGGCTTGAACACCTCCCAGGTGCACATCCAGATAGGCCGGGCTCTCGATGTCTGCCTTGAGCAGAGCAGCATCTAATCCCGCCTTCGACTCGCGCGCGGAGACATGACGCACGAGTTGAACATTCTCCAAAGGTCGATACCCGACGATCACTCCCCGCTCAATGACGGGAATCTCAAATGACACATAGCGACAAGTTATGGGATCGCGGCTCCCCGCCGTGCGTCCGGCGGCCTCGATCTCTTCCCGCATGACATGGTACGTAGTGAGAAAATATCCGTCGGCCGAGATGAAAAATCCTGCCGCCGCTCCCTGAAGGGGAACATACCGCTGTTGCGGGAAGACGGTCACGCCCTCGAAGGCGGTGGCGATCTCGTAAAACATGGGAAGAAGCCGAAGTCCAGGATCCATTCGCAATCGCTCGAGGAACCCTTTGTCCACGACTACCGGCCAGATGGTAATCCCCTCGGGCAGGAAAACCTTGTGCACGATGGCGCGCGCGGCCTCGGCCTGACGGGTGCTGTCATAGACGCTGATGGCGAAGTAGACGCGAGACTTGATGCGAACCATCGCCTTGAGCGCGCGCTCCTTATCGAAAGGCAACGAGATCTGTTCGGGAGTGAAGAGACCCTCTTCCATGAACGCGATGGAAGGTGCCGGAGGCATAATCCCGATCACCAGCGCCAGCACGATGGCCAGCCTCAGCCATCCTCTCAACCGGAAGTAATGAGGTCTCCATCTGCGCCGCTCGGCCTTGATACCTGCGTCCCTGTTCACCATCGACGGACTCAACACATCGGTTACCACCTCATGACTCAAACTCAGTGATTGTATCTCCAACAGTCCTCGGTGACAAGGAACCCCTCAGGACTCACCGCTCGCAATGGGACTCCAGTACGTCACAATGGAGAAACATGCCGGCCCTGATGGAGATGTCACCCGATCGAGGACTCATGGTGACGAGGATCCGCTCTCTTGGCGCGCGGGTCTCGGGTTCTCTTATGATCCCTCTTCAGGATTTTTCTTGTCCTGCTGACTCGTCAGAGATCCACCGGTATGTTGATCTGGTGAGGAAGCATCGATATACTTCGCCGGGGCGTGAGAATAGCATGGGCGATGAGAGATCATTGGCCGATGGGAGGCGTTCGACCGGTGAGATCATTCATGAGCGATGGGCCCCTTGCGAAATAAATCGCGCGAGTGGGCCGCTCGCGCCGCGCTCACTCCAGGAGTGGCACGATGTCGAATTCGCGCACGGATGCTGTTGAACGCAACCGGATGAGCTGGTTGGAGCGAAGATTCCATCTCGCAGAGCAAGGAACCACGTGGAGAACGGAAGTGCTCGCGGGCGTGACGACGTTTCTGACTATGGCTTACATCATTTTCGTTCAACCGGCCGTTCTCAGCGCCTGTGGCATGGATTTCGGCGCCGTGTTGGTGGCGACCTGTCTGGCCAGCGCTCTGGCCACCTTGCTCATGGCCTTTCTCGCCAATTATCCCATCGCCGTCGCTCCAGCGATGGGTCATAACTTTTTCTTCGCCTATACGGTGGTCATCGGCATGGGCGTGCCGTGGTCAGTAGCGCTGGGAGCCGTGGCGCTGGCGGGCATCATTTTCATTCTCACGGCGGGCTTCGGCTTGCGCGAGCGCCTCATCATGGCCATTCCCGATTCGCTGAAGCACGCCATTGCCGTGGGCATCGGGCTGCTCATCGCCATGATCGGGTTGCAATGGGCCGGCGTGATCGTCGCTGCTTCGGGTACGCTGGTCGCCTTGGGAGATCTCGGCTCGCCTCCGGTGCTCCTGGCGCTCGCTGGATTGATGGTCATGGCCATCCTGTTCGCCCTGGACGTCCGGGGCGCGTTGCTCTGGGGCATTCTGTTGACGACGGCGGGAGGGCTCATATCCGGACTCGTCCGCTATCAGGGACTCGTCAGTCGCCCACCCTCGCTCGCCCCCACCTTCCTTCAGCTCGACATCCCCGGCGCGTTCAAACCCGACATGGTGGCGGTGATTTTCGTCTTCTTTTTCCTGGCCTTATTCGACACCGTGGGCACGCTGGTCGGCGTCGCCGAGCAGGCGGGACTCATGCGCGATGGAACGCTCCCGCGAGCGAGACAGGCCTTATTGACCGATGCCATCGGCACAGTGGCCGGCGCAACCCTGGGTACATCGACGGTGACCGCCTATATTGAGAGCGCAACCGGCGTCGCCGCTGGAGGAAGAACGGGATTGGCCAACCTGGTCACCGCGTCGCTGTTTCTCCTCTCGCTGTTTTTCTATCCCCTGGTCAAGATGATCGGCGGAGGTTATCCAGTGACGGAACACGTCACCCTCTACCCGGTCATCGCTCCGGCGCTCATTCTCGTCGGCACGATGATGATGAAGGGCGTCCGGCTCATTCCCTGGGATGACATGACAGAAGCGATTCCCGCTTTCTTGACGATGATCATGATGCCCCTGGCGGTGAGCATCACCGAAGGAATCGCCTTCGGGTTCATCGCCTATGCGCTGTTGAAACTCGTTGCCGGGCGGGGGCGCCAGGTTCATTGGTTCATTTATCTCTTCGCCGTGCTGTTCCTGGTGAGGTATATCGCTCTGCGATGACCGTTGA
>RFHM01000403.1 GCA_003696865.1 Acidobacteriota bacterium
AGCCGATATATTCGAGCTGGAATCGCTCCGGCAACGTGAAATCGAGTTGAATGGTGCCCAACTGCCAGGGGCGACCGATGGCGTCGACGACCTTGATATCGATTTTAGGCCCGTAGAACGCGGCCTCCCCTTCGATGCGCTGGTAGGACATGTGAAGCTCATCGAGCGCCTCGGCGAGCGTCTTCTCCGCGCGCTCCCACAACGCGGGATCGCCCATGTACTTGGAGCTCTCCTGAGGATCGCGGACCGAGAGTTCGACCTCGTACTCGTCGAAACCGAACGTGCGATAGACCGTTTGAGCGAAGTCGACGCAACCGATGATCTCCTGGCCGAGCGTCTCCGGCGTGCAGAAGATGTGCGCGTCGTCTTGGGTGAAGCCACGAACGCGCAACAACCCGTGAAGCACGCCGCTCCGCTCATAGCGATACACCGTCCCGAATTCCGCCAGCCGGATGGGAAGATCGCGATAGCTTCGCGTCTTGGAGGCGTAAATGCCGATATGGAAAGGGCAGTTCATGGGCTTCAGTTGATATTCCTCGTGCTCGTCCAGCTTCATCGTGGGATACATCGATTCCCGATAGTATCCGGCGTGACCCGAGCGCTCCCACAAACTGAATCGGGCGATATGGGGCGTCACCACCAGTCCATAGTCCCGTTTGAGTAATTCCTCTTTGAGGAAATCCTCCATCTCTTTTCGAATGATCCCCCCATTCGGATGCCAGAAGACGAGCCCGGGTCCGTATTCCTCGCGAATGCTGAACAGGTCCAACTCGGGGCCCAGTCGGCGATGATCGCGCTTTTCCGCCTCCTCGCGGCGCTTGAGGAACTCGTTCAATTCCTCCTCGCTGAAAAAGGAGGTGCCGTAGATGCGTTGCATCTGGGGCTGTCCCTCCGTGCTCCGCCAATAGGCGCCAGCCACGCTGAGCAGCTTGAGCGCCTTGATGCGGCCGGTGGACGGGATATGGGGACCGAGACAGAAATCGATCATGTGATCGCCCAGCTTGTAGCAACTGACCGTCTCCCCACCTTTATCGCAGATGAGTTCCACCTTCAACTCATCGCCCATCTCCTTGAACAGTTTGACGGCTTCGTCGCGGGGCATTTCTACTCGCTGGTAGGGGAGGTCTTTCTCGACCAGTTCGCGCATCTTCGCTTCGATGCGTTCCAGATCTTCGGGAGTGAAGCGTCCCCCATCTTTGCGCAGGAAATCGTAGAAGAAACCCTCCTCGGTTGGAGGGCCGATGCCCAACAATGTATTGGGATAGAGTTCCAGCACGGCCGCGGCCAACAGGTGGGCCGAGGAGTGACGGTAGACTTCCAGAGCTTCTGGAGTACCCGGCAGAACGGGTTCCACAGTGGCGCCGTCGGGAACGCGGGCTGTCAGATCGACGAGCTTCCCATTGACCTTGGCCACCAGCGCCTGTCGGGCTATCTTCTCATCAACTTGGGCGATGGCCTGTTGAGCCGTCAGGGCACCATTAGACACCTCGACGGCCCCTCTGCCTGGCAGTCGAACAATGATGCTCATGTTGTGCTGTCCAGTCTTTTGTTCACTCAGGTAAGATTCTACGCAAGCGCCCGACCTCGTGTCCCGGGTCTCTTTAGCGGCCTGCATCGTCGATGATGGATCATGATGACCGGTTTGTCTCTCTCGACCCGCTCAAACCAACGGTCGGGTCTTGTCCAGCTTGCGTAAAATGTCATGGTGCGAAATAGATGGTAGGCGCGAGCGGATTTGAACCGCTGACCCCTTCCGCGTCAAGGAAGTGCTCTCCCCCTGAGCTACGCGCCTCCATCTTCTTCAAAGGCATCAATGTACCAAAGAAATTCATTCCATGTCAAGATGCGATGATGTCATGCTGACCTCACACGGCTCGGCGAACGGACTGCTCAGCCCGCCGGTGGCATCGGCCGGTGGTGCGAGCGGACTGCCGCGTCGCTGGACGCCGCGTTCGACGACCGTGATGCCAAGTCCCCTCGGGCGAACCGGTGCGCCATCGGGTGATTCTGGCCCAATAATGGGAACGTTCCTCCGCCAGACTAAGCGTCACAGCCCTCAGCGCCTGTGGAGACACGACGTGGATCTTCTCGCACTCTTGGTCTCGCTTGTTGCGGCCACCCTCGTTCGCCCACCGCCAAGCCGGCCGGATCAATGGGAGTTAAAATGACACGTGCGTCACGATATAGCGAGCGATATGCTCGGCCACCGCTGCGATGGTCCAGGATGGGTTCACAATCGTCGCACAAGGGATGATGCTGCCATCGGCAATGAAGAGGTTCTCAAATGCGCCGGTGGTGCTGAAGACCTGCCCATTGCCATCAACAACTCCCCCGTCGTCTGAAGGATCGCGCCCCGGCCAGCGGGCCATTCGACAGGTGCCCAGAGGATGGACTGAGGTGAAGACACGTTGAGGATCGGCATCCCCCGTCGCGAGCAGGCGCGTGCCTTCGGGCAGGTGGGCGGCAATCGCTTTGATGGCCCGATCATAGTCTTGAGCGTGCGTCTGCGTGGGCAGGCTGATGCGAACTCGCTCGCCATCAAGCCACACGCGGCCATCGCATCCATCTTCTCCAATGAAAGCGACCGCCAGCGCGCGCAGGTGATACTCATCAAGCAATCGTTTCTGGCGAATACCATAAAAGCTCGGATTTTTCCAGCGCGTGACCACGTAGAGAGGATTCGGCCCGCCAACGTCCTCCAAGTGGCCTTCTTCGGCCCACGCGGGATCATGGGGTCGGACCAAGATCTTGCCGCCGATGCTCACCGGTGGCGCCCACAGATCTTCCATCACCCACCCTTCGGTTTCGGCCATCTCGCGCGTGATCCCGGAAATGACGCGCCCCTTGTACCCGTCCACGCTCGTGAGACCATCAATGGTCCAGGTGCCGATTGGAGGGAGTAACAAACCAGAAACGGCATCACCGTTGCCAGAGAGGTGGTGCCCGACGTGCGGGCTCAGGCCCGGAAGGTCGCTGTGCAACAAAATGCGAGGCGTGCCCATCGTCCCGGCAGCCAATACGACGACGCGCGCTGTGACCGAGGACTCGGAACCGACGCCGCGAACGCCTTCGATGAATACTCCCGTCTCACTCTCACGATAGATGACCGTCCAGTGTCGGGCTACGGGATCATAAGCGAGGCGAGTCACTTGCTTATTGGGCCAGATCTCAGCTCCGGCCATCTGCGCCCGCGCCAGGTAGTTCATGGTGAGATTTTGTTGGGCACCGAAGACGCACCCGAAGTTGCAAAAACCACAATTACGACAGGCGCCGATCACCTCTTCGCCGATGATTTGTCCGTTAAACACATCGCCGACACTGTTGCGCACGGCGACGCGCGCCAGCGAGAAAACGCCCGGACCATAGACTCGTTCCAATGCATACTTCAAGATTCGGTGACGCGGAACCTCAATCGTCGGAATGTGCGTGTAGATTTGATAAGGATGGCCATTGGCTCCTTCTACGATGTCATAGAGCGACGAAAGGTATTCGTAATTCCACGAGTGCTCTTGACCCTGAGCATCTGTATACGTGGGCCAGCGACCACCCCGGAAGATGCGCCGAGGCGCGCGTTCTGAGACATTCGAGTACACCACTGATGCTCCGCCCACTGCCGCTACATCGCCGAGGAAGGTGCGCTCACTCACGAAGTCCTCGAAGAGCGAATAGACGTAGCGAGGATCGAAAGCCTGCTCGAAGTATTTCTTCCCATCGAATCGCTTCGTCGAACCATCGGCGTGCCGGTAAGCCATCGGGTCGCCGAGTCGTTCCAATCCTCGATAATTACTTCGATGCCACCAATCGCCACGCTCCAGAATGAGTACGGACTTATGAGCGAACGCCAGGCGTTGCGCCGTTACGGCACCGCCAAATCCCGAACCAATGACGATCGCATCATAGTCGTCGGCCATAATTCCCCCTATGGTGTGGCTTCCGGCGCGGCAGTGCGCCGAGCGAATTCCGGCGGGAGTGTGCCGGGTGCGATAGATGGGATGGGCCCGCCGAAAAGATCCAGATCCTCATCCCGCAGATGTGGATTCTCCATCTCGGTCCAATTCCGAGTCGGATGGAATCCCCAGTTCGGTCCAGGATATCCCCGCCGCCGGAGCCACACGAGACCTGGCCGGGAACTGTACAGCAAGAAGCCGGCAAAGAGTCGCAGAAAGACGATCTCCGGCGCGGCCCCTTCGGCCCCTCCGATCCGCAGACACTGTTCCTGTATGGGCGTCAAGTATGGAGCTTCTCCCTCATCCTCGCGACGGCTTATGAGCGCGACCATCCCAAGCTGCTTTTCGTGACGGAGTGCCCAGAATCCTGGAGCGAAAGGAGCAATGCATCGAGCGGCTATATCGAGCAAGTGAGCCGCCTTGTTCAATTCGCCCTGATTGGGGACCACGCTGAAATAGGGATCGGTCAGATGTTCATAAAATGTCTGGCCGTAAAGCTGCACATCGAGCGCTCCAGGCTCATCTGCTTCCGTTCCTTGCACGCCATGTCCCGGCAACAAGACGTTGGCCAGGGCCTCAAGCGTACGTCGCACATCCGATGGAGTGGGCGGGAGAGCCCACGTCGCATCAAGCGGAACGAGTGCACCTAACCCGCTGAAGCCGCTCAGCCATAAGAATGTCCGGCGTGTTATGCGACTGCTCATGTCTCAATGAGGTCCGGTTCCTGGAGTCAACCAGGGGCTGAGCTCCAATCTTTCAATGAGTTGCACTATCTGCTCAAATGCTCTCATCGTAGAGCCTCTCATTCACCGTCGATGCCATGGTGTTCAGTAAATTACGTACGACGACTGCTGGTGGTTTTTGCTCTTTGGGCGAATGTCACCACGGTTCGGTGATGCACCGCGATTATCGTGACGTGCAAGGAGCCCTCTCTTCAGCGCGTGCCATCCTCTTGACATGGGATAGTTGCACCTTGGGACTCGGCCGCTCATGTTCGCGAGGTGGTCTCTTCGCCTGAAGGGGCCAGGGCTTCGACGAACGCGGCGAACTTCTTTTCGAATCCAATGGGATTGCGGTTCGTGTGACCCGCGAGATGGAGGGCCGTTTGACCATGCTCTTGTTTCTCAATGACCGCCCACACGCGCTCATGGGAAAACATGAACACGGCAATCAAAGAGACGCAGAGCAAAACGAAGCCGAAGTACACGGCATCAACTCCCGGATCGTACTGGACCTGGAGCACATGATACAAGGGGGCGCGAGTGAATTCTTTCAACGTGAAGCTGTACCCTCCGACCCGAAGCTTTTCCGCCATGTTCGTCTCGGTGCGAATGAATTTCATGATCTCCGACGAGAAGGCGAAGGTTCGTTGCCGCCGACCATCGGGCCGGACGATCTCCAGCTCGGCCGCCGGTCGTTTATAGTCGGTGCCTACCGACTTGGGCTGGCCATCGGCGACCCCGAAATCGGAATAGAACTTGACGAAAGTGACCTGACCCAGACCGTCAACCTGAACCGGTTTATTACGAACCAGCGTGAGTTCTCGTTGACCGCCATCGGGCAAGTCGACGTCGACGACGATATCGCTCGCTTCGCCCGCCTGAGGAGAAAAGCTGGCCTGGAAGAATCGATACCCCTCATAGTCGACCGGATGATTGAGATACACCGTAGCCTCCACCGCGTCCTCGCCTTTGACGAATTTGACGTCGGTGTACCAGTTCTCGAAATTGCCCTGGGCCAGCGGTCCATCGGGATCTCGTAGGTCAACGCGGATGTTGGTGCATACGACCGTGAAGGGGAGAGGTTGCATGCGGTCGGGAATGCCCAATACCGGAGCGCCAGAGATGCGTATGGCATTGGCCGTCTCGCCGGGGGCCAGGGGCATGATGCCTTCATATCCCCAACGGCTGCCGACGAAGGCCCCAGCCAGAATGACCAGTACGGCGATGTGCACGATGAACACGACGAAGCGGTTCCACACGCCTTTTTGGGCGAACACGGTGGTGTATGGGGGATTGGTGGTGATGGTGGGACGCCAGCGAAACGAGCGCATGACCTCCGTCAGCCGGTCGACGAGACCGTCGTCCTGAGGGAGGCGGAATGAACGATAAACCGATTGCGTCCGCAAGAAGGCCGGCGTCGCGCTCAATTTCGGCTGGGCCACATACCGCCAGGCCTTGGGGAAGAGATCGATGGACACGAGGATCAGATTCAAGCTGAACAGGATCAGCAGGGCATTGAACCACCGCGTGTGGAAGAGATCGAACAAGCCCAGCATGTGGTACAATTGGCGTTGGGCCGGAGTCAGCGAGGCGTAGTACTTCTCGAAGCCATCGACGTTATACTGAATGATGATCGTGCCCAGAATGGAGAAGAAGATGAGCAGAAGCATCAGCGTGATGCCCAGTTTGACCGAACTGAGAAAGCTCAAGGCGCGATCGATGAAGCCGATGGAAGACCGAGCGCGCTCGACTTGCTCGGCTTCGGCGGTGACGCTCGCTTCACTCTCTGCCATGATGGTTCATTCCCCCAATGTGAAAGTGTAATCATAGGCCCTGGATGAAGGCGCTGTCAATTATGTGAAAGACGGTCGCCGGAGACGCCAGACTCGCTCATCTGTCTTGCCCCGCCGTCGATTGATCTCCATCCACATCCAATCCATCAGGATAAAATGATATGCAATGAGCATGCCGAAGCGCGCCCGGCTCGCCGGGACGCCCTTGAGTCGCTGTCGGGAAAGCAATTATGTGACGCGCCCAGGATGAACGACCCCCGGTGAGGGTTTTGTCCGGTCAAGGTTGTGTGTGATTTGACGCGCCGGTGGGGAAAAACGCGCTCATCCCTTGCGTCTGGTCCTTTTTCATCCGGACTCGACAAATGGGGAGGAATGTGATTTTCTACAGGTCGCATGATGAAAAAGCTGGCCAGGTGGTTAGATCTGTTCGTCTTCCGCGCGTTCACCCATCGGAAGCTGAGGATGTCGCGTCGGGAGCCCGATCGCCGGAAGCTCCAGGCGTATCTCCATCCCGATCTATGGAGTGATCCAGAGTCGTTTTATGTGAAGCCAGCCGCCGTCCCGCCCATTTCCCAATCATTATCCCTGGTGAAGCGGCGGCGGCGCTATGAGGTCTTCGATTTCCACTTCCCCAGCGCCGTCGTCCCACCTCATCCGGAATTGGGCACCGTGTACGGGCGATATTTCAAAACGAGGATGGCGGAGCCGGCGCCCACGGTCATCGTCCTCCATGGGTGGTTAGCGTTCAATTACATCTGGTACACGAGCATCTGCCAGAAGCTGGCTCGGACGGGCACGAGTAGCCTCATCATCCAGCTCCCCTACCACATGCAGCGGCGACTTCGGACCGCTCGGTATAGTGGAGAGTGGGCCATCAGCGGCGACATGGCGCAGAGCATCGAGATGATCCGGCAGTCGGTCGCCGACACCCGGAGCGTGATCAATTGGCTGGCGGCGCAATCGACGGCCCCCATTGGGCTCTGGGGAGTGAGTCTCGGGGGCTGGATTGGTGCGCTCCTGGTGGCCGTGGAATCGCGACTGGATTTCGCCGTTTTAATGACGCCGGCGGTGCGACCGGATGATGTCATGTGGTTCTCCGAGCTCTGTCCGCCGTTGCGAGAGGTTATCGCCTCGGCGGGATTCACCTATGACGATGTCGAGGCGGTCTTGCGGGTGGTGACGCCCAAATATTTCTCTCCCCGATTGGCGCCGGAACGACTCCTCCTCGTTCAGGCGGATGTGGACCAGGCCGTTCGACCGCACACCATCGAGGAGCTCTGGCGGGTATGGGGACATCCCCGCCGCCACCGCTATCCTCATGGCCACATCAGCATCATCATGTCGCTCCGTGCCCTGGCAGATGTGTTCGCCTTCATCGAAGAGATGGCCAGGGAGGCTTCGGGTGCCCCGGTTCCCTCTCGACAATGGTCGGCCGATAGATCGGTTTCCTCCGGTTCATCCGATTGAAGCCAGTCCATACCTGGGTTGTCGACGGACTCGCTCCAGGAGATCGTTCAATTCGGGAGGGCGAGGCCTGAGCGCCATCAATCGTTGGACTTCTTGGCGGGCGGCCATGAGCCACTTCTGGTCGCGCACGATATTCCCCACGCGGAATAGCGGCAGCCCGGATTGTCGCGTGCCCATGAGTTCGCCCGGCCCGCGCAACTCCAGATCCTTCTCCGCGATCTTGAAGCCATCGTTGGTACGCACCATGGTGTTCAACCGGGCGCGGGCCTCTTCGGAGGAATTCTCTTTGGAGAGGAGGATGCAGTAGGATTTGGCCGCGCCTCGGCCGACGCGCCCGCGGAGCTGATGCAACTGAGCGAGACCAAACCGCTCGGCGTGCTCGATGAGCATCACGCTGGCATTGGGGACATCGACGCCCACTTCCACCACCGTCGTGGTGACCAGGATATGAATCTCGCCAGCTACGAATCGGCGCATGATCTCGTCTTTCTCCGCCGGTTTCATCTTTCCGTGCAGGAGGCCGACGCGGAACGTGGGGAACACGACCCGCTGGAGGTGCTCGGCCATTTGCGTGGCATTGAGGAGATCCATTTTCTCCGACTCTTCGACCAGTGGATAGACGACGTAGACCTGTCGGCCGGCGCGCACTTCCTCGGCGATGAAGCGGTAAATTTTCGGTCGCGCATCTTCGAAGCGCAGCACGGTCTTGACCGGTTTACGTCCCGGCGGGAGCTGGTCGATGATGGAGACGTCCAGATCGCCGTACACGGTCATGGCCAGAGAGCGAGGGATGGGCGTTGCCGTCATCACCAGGACGTCGGGATGATATCCGCGTTTGATGAGCTCTGCCCGTTGGAGGACGCCGAATCGGTGTTGCTCATCGATGACGACGAAGCCCAGCTTGTGGAATTTCACGCCCTCCTGAATGAGGGCGTGGGTG
>RFHM01000404.1 GCA_003696865.1 Acidobacteriota bacterium
GTGTTAGAGTCCGGCGCCGGGCCCTGGCTCACGTTCGAATCGCCGGCGATTCCAGACCGTTGGTTCGTCCACAGCGTCTTCGATCATCGCGCTCATCGGGCGCTGGCTTGCGTCGCTTGCCATGCCGGCGTCTCTGAGAGTCGGCGCACGGCCGATGTGCTCTTACCCGGCATCCAGTCTTGTCGGGCATGCCACTCGGGGGATGGTGGCGCGCGGACGAGTTGTGTGGAGTGTCATGAGTATCATCAGTGGACGAGAGAACGCGATCTGGACGGTCCGTTGACGTTCGGAGATCTGGGACTGGAAATCCGCCCGGCGCCCTGACGGCCGGTGGCCAACCGGAGCAACCGGGCTCGCACGAAGGGACGGGAAAGGGATTGGGGAGTGACGACGGGCCGGTAAGGGGTGATGCTCGGTGGCGCATTCGGCGCTCTGGTCCCCTCATCATGATTGACGGAGGCGCAGAATTTGCCTAATATTACAATGGTTCCATTATCGGGGAGATGCGTTGGTGGGGAGATTGGAGGCGGCATATGGGGTGCCTGGAGGATGGCGTTGGGGCTGTCCAGAGAGCCGGTGAATGATATTAAAGGTGGGCCGTTAGCTCAGTCGGTAGAGCATCGGGCTTTTAACCCGAGGGTCGGAGGTTCGATTCCTCCACGGCTCACCATTTCTTCTCCGATGCGCGGGTGGTTTCTCCTTCTTCGTTGGGTATTCCTCGCCCTCGTTTTTTGTTTCTCCTTGAGCGGGACGGCTCACGCTGCCGAGCGATGGCTCGTCCTGCCGTTCGAGAACCAGTCGGATGATCCACGCTATCACTGGCTCGGCGAAGGTATGGCGCGCATGGTCTCCCATATGTTGAGCTTCGGTGGCGTCGAGGTCGTTCCCATCGAGGAACGAGAAGCGGCCTATCGCCTGCTCTCTTTCCCCGAGGGGATCATTCTCAGTCGGGCATCGAGCCTACGAGTGGCTCAACGCGTCGGGGCCTCGATGTTGCTCATCGGAACATATGAGGTGACGGGGACGGAGTCCGAGGAACAGCTCATCCTCTCGATGCGCCTCATCGACGTGAGAGCGGGCATGGTCATCTATGGACCGACCGAAGCTCGAGGGCCTCTGGCGGACGTCATCGAACTCCAGGTGTTGTCGGTGTGGGATATTCTCCTTCACCAGCGCGTTCCGGTGACGCTATCGCGGAACGAATTCACGTCTCGATTTCGCCGAGTCTCCGTCACCGCCTTCGAACTCTTCGCCAAATCACTGTTCGTCGATCTGCCCGAACGGGTGAAAATGCTCAAGCGCGCCGTGGCGTTAGCCGGGAGAGCGGAAGCGGATTTCGGCCCCGCCGTCTATGAGTTGGCGAGGGGATTCTATCATCTTGGCGAATATGGGGCGGCGGCCGATTGGCTCTCGCGGCTCCATCTCGACCGGTCAGGGGACTGGGTTGCGCGATTCTATCTGGGCGTCTGTTCCTATTATCGAAACGATCTCTCGTTGGCCGCGCGGCGATTTTCGGCATTGGCCGAACGGTTTCCCTTAGAGTCCATCTTCAACGATCTCGCCATCGTGCAGATGAAACAGCGTCATCTGGGAGAGGCTCGGAAGAACCTCGTCGTGGCGCTGTCGCTCAACGATGGAGACGTCGATATCTGGTTCAATTATGGATATCTGTCATGGTTGTCCGGTGCCGATGAGGAAGCGGTGAGCGCGCTGGAGAAGGTGACCGCTCGGCGGATGGATCCCGAGGCCTTATATGTGCTCTCGCGATGCTTGGCCCGGTTGGGACGGAAGAAAGAGGCGGAGCGGGCCTTGAGCGCGGCCAAAGAGCGATTGCCCGACGTCGATTCATGGAGAGTTCCGGAGAAGATGCCGTTCCTGGGGAGGATGATCAAGGAACCGGAGGTGGTGAAAGCCATCGAGTGGGCGGGGGCGCATTCGTCGGATGAGGGTCGAGGGCGCACGTCGTGGTGGGTCCAGGCGTTGTTCGCGGCGGCCGACCGGCTCGTCGACAAACGGCAATATGATCGGGCGTTGATCGTGTTGACCAGGTTGCTGGAGAGAGAGCCCGGTGTGGCGCGAGCTCATTATCTGAGGGGCGTCGCTCACGAGCGGTTGAAATCGTATCCTTCGGCGGTGACCGACTACCAAGCGGCCACATTCTGGGACCCCAATCTGGTTGCCGGATATGTTGGGTTGGCCAGGGTCTATCTCGCTCTCGGGAAGAAAGGGAAGGCTTGGGAGAGTGTCAAGCGAGCTCTGGCGCTCGATCCGGAGAATGAAGGAGCACTGGCCGTTGATCGCGCATTGCGAGGGGGTACCCGGTGACTCAGATGTGCAGGGGCGCGCGTTGTGAACAATATTCCAGGGCACAATGGCGACACCAGAGATGGCACCGGCGTCGGTGTTCCAGGGAGGGAATGTCCGGCGAAGGGCGTTGGATGATGATCTGTCTTTCCTCCTCGCTCAGTTCCTCCCACGCTCTGAGCCGGTCGGCGTGACAAGCGGGACAGATCACATCGAGAGCGTTGACTTCGTCTTGGTTCCAGGCTTCGTTCATCTCCGATGAGGATACATGAGCGGCAGGAGCGGAGCAAGCCCATGGACGGTGAGTTTCCCACGAAAGCGGGCGAGGTGGATGGGGGAGTGGCAAAAAATCTTGGAAAATAAGGGGTTGGGGGAGTAATTTGTGACATTTCCTATTGACAATACTATCGAGGTTTTGTATATAGAGTGGTGGGTAGAAAATCATTGTATGAATAACGCAAAGGGGGTAATCCAATGAACAAGAGCGAACTTGTGGCGTATGTGGCCAAGAATGCAGGACTCACTAAGGCAGCAGCGGAGAAAGCGGTGGACGCTTTCACCGATGCTGTGACCAGGTCGTTGAAAAAAGGTGACAAGGTCGCCTTGGTTGGTTTTGGGACGTTTTCCGTGGCCAAGCGTAAGGCGCGCAAGGGGCGAAATCCTGCCACCGGAGAACCGATGCGCATTCCGGCGACGAAAGTCCCCAGGTTCACGGCCGGAAAGAAACTCAAGGATGCCGTTCGTGGCAGGAGAAAATAGTGGTGACTGAATGAGCCGGTATTCGGTTTCGCCCGCCCAGCAGTATGAGGCGGGCATTTTTATTTGAGGGGCGTCTCAGAGAAGGAGCATGCAATCACCATAGCTGTAGAAGCGATATCGTTGATCGACGGCGTGTCGGTAGGCTCGAAGGACGAGTTGGCGCGTGGCAAACGCGCAAACCAGCATGAGGAGCGTGGATCGAGGGAGATGGAAGTTGGTCAACAGGGCGTCGATGGCCCGAAAGCGATAGCCGGGATAGATGAACGCATCGGCCCAACGCCGTCCCGGTCGTATCATACCCGATGAATCGGCGGCCGACTCCAGGGCCCGGACGGTCGTCGTCCCCACGGCGAGGATGGGGCGGCCCTCCCGGCGAGCTCGGTTTATACGTTCGGCGGTCTCTTCGGGGATCACCGAGAGTTCGGGTTCCAGCGTGTGTTCTTCCACGCGGGTGACGCGGAGGGATTGAAACGTCGCATAGCCGACGTGGTGGGTGAGTTCGACGACTTCAATGTGGCGGGCGCGCAGTTGTTGGAATATTCGTTCGGTGAAATGGAGTCCGGCCGTCGGTGCGGCAACGGCTCCCGGATGACGGGCGTAGATCGTCTGGTAGCGCTCTCTGTCCTCGTCCCAGGGGCCGGTCGGTGAGCGTTTGATATACGGAGGGAGGGGAGGGAGTCCCCAGCGCTCGAGATGATGGAGGAGTTCATCGGTGGGACAGGCGAATTGAACGTGTCGACGGCCCTCGGCCAGTTCCCTGACGATGCGGGCGGTGAGCTGCCCGTGGCCGACGATCACCTCTGTGCCGGCGCGCAGCACTCGGGCTGGTTTGACGAGGGCATCCCATGTCGTCTCGTCCAGTGGACGGAGCAGGAGAATTTCCACCCTTCCCCGATGGCCTCGCCGGTGCCCGATGAGGCGAGCGGGGAGCACGCGGGTGTTGTTGATGACGACTACCGTTCCTGGCTTGAGAAGAGAGGGGAGCTGATAGAAGAAACCGTCTTCGAAAGTGCCCGTGCGTCGATGAACGATGAGCATCCGCGCTTGATCCCGTTGGGGCAGAGGTTGCTGAGCAATGAGCTCTGGGGGGAGGTGGTAGTCGAACTCCTCGATGCGCATGGCGGTCACCGCGAGGCGGCAGCGGTCATGACGTGGGTCTCTGAGTGAAGGTGATCGGCCGCGATCCGATGCAGGTTGTCACAGTGAAGGAGGGCGGTCATTTGAGCGCCAAAGAGCATAATGAGGTTCGAGATGTATATCCAGGTGAGTACGGCCACGACCGTAGCCAGTGACCCATACAACCCTTCATAAGGAACCTCGGCCAGGAACCAGGCGAACAGGTATTTGGCGATTTCCCAGGCGACGCCGGCGACGACGGCTCCCGGCAGGGCTTCTCTGACAGTGATGTGGGTGTTGGGCATCACCTTGTAAACCAGTCCAAAGAGAGAAATGGTCAGCATGACGCCCATGACGCCGAAGATGACCTGCCAGAGAACACCGTTCAGCCAGAGGGTGGCAGCCGCGCCATGAGGGGTAAGTTCGTCGGCTTGCCCTCTGATGAAAGCGAGAACGGATGTCGCCATGGCCGAGAGAAGGAGCAGTCCCCCAACGGTGATCATCATCATGAGGGAAACGGCACGCCCGTGAAGAAAAGAGCGGCATGAGGTTCGCCAGATGCGATTGATGGCCTGTTCGATGATGGTGAACGCCCAGGAAGCCGCCCAGAGGATGATGATAATGCAGGTGATGAGCTCGCTCTTAGTAGGATGAGCGACGTTTTGGAGATAGTCGACGATCGTGTCTTGGGCCCCTTGAGGGATCATGATGATCAAGGTTTCCAGCGTGTAGGTCTTGATCTCGGCCAGATCGGGGAAGTGGGTTCCCAGATCCAGGAGAAGGAGCATGATGGGGAACAGGGCGAGCATGACGAAATAGGAGATGGCCGCCGCAGAAGAGGGAAGACCATTTCGCAGGAAAGAAATGAATGTTTCGACGAGGAGCCGGTGCTTCGGCAGTGGCGCCTTGGTGGGGACGAACGAAGGTCCCCCATTGGCGTTCAACGCGTTTTGTTTCTGTTGTCTATGCTTCATTGTTTTGCCATGATTATACCATAAAGCCGATGGTTGAAAAGGGTTTTCTGGAGTCGGTCTTCGCGGGTCGTGCTCTGGTGGCGTCGACGACCGGGTGGGCGAGAGAATTATTGGAAGAGGACTTCGCGCCGCGGGGTGGGTGAGACTGGACGCATCTCTTGTCTTGCCGAAAATGATATTTTCCACGGCATGGATGTGTTAAACTAGAGGCGTTCAACTCGAAGACAGGAGGGAGCATCATGGCCAATCGTGCATCGTTGAGGAAGGTGCTGGTCATCGCGAGCATCATGGGTGGGTTGTTGATTCTGGGATTTTCGTCCTGGGGTCAGCAGCGGACCAAAAAGCAGAATATGGTGGAGATGGGGGAACAGTTCTCCAAGCTCAATGAGAAGATCATGGCCGGAGCGTTGACTGAGAAATTGAGCGATAAGGATTTCGAGGAGATTGTTGGCTATTGTGATAAGTTGGTGGCTTTGACCAAGGAGTACGCCGAGATGGAATCCAATCAGGAGGTCGCTTCCATTTCCACGAGCCTGGAGGCGGCGGTGAATTATTTGAAGCAACAGGCGACGCGGAAAGATGCGCTGGTCGCGGTGATGTCCTATGGTCAGCTTCTGTCATATTGTGCCGAGTGTCATTATCGGGTTCGATGGGCAGCAGAAGAGACGGAGCCGTCTCCGTCGATGGGCGTGGGTCGTTGAGCCGACCGGCGCTTGACGAGGCAGACGAGACCAACGTCTGATAATGATCAAGAGATATCTCGATCTGGTATCGAATCGGGTGTGTAGGGAAGGAGAGCGGTCTTCGTTCATGGAAGCGGCCAGGGGCTGATTGACTGTGAGTTGAAGCGGGTGGAGTGAATGGTGGCCAGGGACGGAATCGAACCGCCGACACAAGGATTTTCAGTCCTCTGCTCTACCAACTGAGCTACCTGGCCACGACTACATACGATAAATGAGCTGCTGGGTGTTTGTCAACTGTGGGAGGGGGAGTAATAGAGGGGAAGCGTCTGTTGGTGCCTGGCGCGTGGGAAGATCGTGGGATTGTAGGATATCCGGGTCTGATAACAGTAAAAACAAACAAAAGAGCGATCAATTCAAAAAGGGTTCGATTGCATGCCTCGCTGGATAGAATCCAAAGCTTTTGTGCTTCATTCTCGTCCTTTGGGTGAGAGGGATAAACTCTGTTCCTTTTTCACCCATCGGGAGGGGAAGATTCGCGCCGTCGCCAAGGGGGCCCGCCGGTTGCAGAGTCGGTTCGGAGCGAGCTTGGAGCCTCTGTCGGAAGTTCACCTCTGGTACGGAGAGAGGGAGGGTCGCGAATTGGTGACGCTGCGCCAGTGCGAGTTGATCGAGTCGATTTTCGACGTTGGGGGCACGCCGGAGGGGGAAGAACTGATTCACCACATGGTCGAGCTCGTCGATGAGTTCTGTCCGCCGCACCAGCCGAACGATAAGGTCTACAGGTTATTGCGGGCGGCGCTCTCCTGTTTGCGGACGTTGAGGGGGCGTCAAGCTGAATTGCTGAGGCTTTACTTTGACGTTTGGATGCTTCGGTTGAGCGGTTTTTTCCCTTCGGTCGATCGTTGTGCGGAGTGTGGGGGGCGGATTTCGAGGGAGGAACCGGTTTTTCTCGGCCTTGAGGGGAGACCGGAGTGCGCCGCTTGTCAGTCGGCCGGGCGGGGAATTATACTCTCTCCCTTGATGCGAAGGGATCTCCGGGCACTATTGAGTGAGCCGCCAGAGCGATGGATCGCTCGCACGGGTATGGAGATATGGGTGAGTCAGTTTATGAGTTTCCTTCGACGGTTCATATCGGTAGTGTTGGAGAAAGAGTTGAACACGGAGCGATTTCGCGGGTTCTCATAACTCATGGGAGGTGAGTAGGAAATGACCAAGAAATATGTCTACTTCTTCGGTGCCGGTCAGGCGGAGGGATCCGCCGAGATGAGGGACCTCCTCGGAGGGAAGGGAGCGGGACTCGCCGAGATGACCAATGCCGGTCTACCGGTTCCACCGGGATTCACCATCACAACGGAGGCCTGTAATGCCTACTTCCGGTCCGGGGAGTCGTTCCCCGAGGGGTTGTGGGATCAGGTCATGGAGGCGTTGAAGCGACTGGAGGAGGTGACGGGTAAGACATTTGGTGGTGGGGAATATCCGTTGCTGGTTTCCGTGCGATCGGGAGCCAAGGTCAGCATGCCAGGAATGATGGATACGATCCTGAATCTGGGACTCAACGATGAGACGGTTGTGGCATTGGCCCGCGCTTCGGGCGATGAGAGGTTCGCCTACGATGCCTATCGTCGTTTCATCCAGATGTTTGGCAGCGTTGTGCTCGGCGTCTCCGATGAGCTCTTTGAAGAGCCGCTCGACGCGTTGAAGCGACGTCGGGGCGTCGAGCTGGATACCGATTTAGGGGCATCCGACTGGCGGCAGTTGACCGAGACGTTCAAGGAGATCGTTCGCCGTGAGACGGGAGAGGAATTCCCCCAGGATCCTCATCAGCAGTTGCGATTGGCCATCGAAGCTGTGTTTCGCAGTTGGAACACCAAACGGGCCATCGATTATCGCAATGCTACGGGGATTCCCCATGATCTGGGAACGGCGGTCAATGTGGTGACCATGGTGTTCGGAAATATGGGTTGGGATTCGGGCACGGGCGTGTTGTTCACCCGTGATCCCCGGACGGGCGAAAAGGTTCTCTACGGGGAGTACTTATTGAATGCCCAGGGCGAGGACGTGGTGGCGGGGATTCGGAACACGAAACCGATCATCGAACTCTCCAAGGAACTCCCCGACGTTTACCGGGAACTCGTCCAGGCGGCCGACACGTTGGAGCGACATTATCGGGATATGCAGGATGTGGAATTCACCATTGAGCGGGGGAGATTATGGTTGCTCCAGACGCGCGCGGGCAAGCGCACGGCCAAGGCGGCGATCAAGATTGCCGTGGACATGGCCCAAGAGGGATTGATCGCTCGAGAGGAAGCCCTGATGCGCGTGAGCCCCTCGGACGTGGATTCGCTGCTGCATCCCCAGTTCGATGCGGCGGTCAAGCAACA
>RFHM01000405.1 GCA_003696865.1 Acidobacteriota bacterium
GGCCGAAGCGTTCGGCGCCTTCGTCAATGAGCAATCGGCGGCTTTCGCCAGCGGCGAGCAGCCGCCTTATCCGCTGATCGCTCCCCAGGGCGGCAAGGAAGCCCTCCAGGCGGAATTCGCCGAATTCACCATGGGCAGCGACCACCAGGTCTATACCGATAGTTCATTCGGCATCCCGGCCATCTACCTCAATGATTGGCCCGACCGGTACATCCACACCAATTTCGACTCTCCGGCCAACATCGATCCCACCAAGTTGAAACGAGCGGCGTTCATCGGAGCGGCCAGCGGTTATTTCCTGGCCACGGTGAGCGAGCAGGATGCACCGGCGCTCTGGTCGCTCCTCAAAGCGCAGGCGTTGCGGCGCACGGCGCGGATGCTTCAACGCCGGGCCGAACTGCCGCGCGAGGAAGCCGACAATGTGACGCGATTTCATCTCTGGTATGAGCGGGCTGTGTTTCATTCTCTGAGTCGGTTTTTTGTCCTCCCCGCGTCTTTGAGTCGGGAGGCCGAAGCGTTCTTCGCCGCTCTGGAGGCGCTGGTGGGACCGGTCGCGCCGGCACCACCGCCCGTGGGCCAAGGTCGCCTCATCTATCGACGCTCGTCCGCGGTCAAGGGTCCCCTTTCGGTCTTCGGCTACGACTACTTCGTCGATCATTATGGGGCCGAGCGCGCCGGTAAGATTCGCTTGCTCCGGTTTCGCGGCGAACGCGCCTCGGGCGGCGCTTATGCCTACGAAGTGCTCAATCTCGTCGATGGTCGTCGAACAGTTCAGGAGATTCGCGATGCCGTCTCGGCCATCTACGGACCGATTCCGTTGGACCTCGTCATCGAGTATTTGCAGGCGTTAGCCTCCATCGGCGTCGTGGAGGCCGTTCCGTGAAAGGAGTCGTCACCTCAGAGGGACGCCGAAAGATGTGATATCCGCGCGAGAAGGGCGTACGATCGATCCGGCGATGAATTCCTGGCTCTCCATCGTTCCACCGGTCCTGGCCATCGTTCTGGCCATCGGCACGCGACAGGTCTACGTCGCTCTGTTTCTGGGCATTCTGAGCGGTTCGCTCATCGTGGTCTCCGGCCATCCTTTCGCGGCGATGAGTGATACGTTGGAGCGGCTGGTGATGGTATTCGCCGAAGCCGACAATGTGCGGGTCATTTTCTTTTGCTCGCTGGTGGGGAGTCTGATGGCTCTGGTGGAGCGCTCCGGCGGTCTGGACGGATTCGTCGATCAGTTCCTCAGAAGAAACATCATCCGCACCCGACGAGGAGCGCAGATGTTCGCGTTACTGCTCGGCTTTCCTCTGTTTGTGGAATCGAACATCAACGCGTTGGTCAAAGGCGCGGTGGCCCGCCCGGTGTGCGATCGATTGCGCGTCTCGCGGGAGAAACTCTCTCTCCTCGTCGATACTACCGATGCCGCCTGTTGCATGATGATCCCATTGAACGGTTGGGGCGCGTTGATCATCAGTCTGCTGTCGGCTCAGGCCGTCGCCGAGCCGGTGCGCGTACTGGCTCTGGCCATTCCGTTGAGCTTTTATCTGTTCCTCTCCATTGGCGTCGTGATGGCAGCCGTTCTGATGGGGCGAGACTGGGGGCCCATGCGCGCGGCCGAGCGACGCGCCAAGGAGCAGGGGAAGCCGCTTCGCGATGGAGCGAAGCCGCTCATGGCCGAGGACGTAGCCGGGATCTCGTCTAAACCGGGCATCCCCCGCCGGGCGCGCAATATGGTCCTGCCGATGATCGCCATGGTGGGCATGATTCCCGTGGGCCTCTACGTGACGGGATCGGGTCGGATGTTGAGCGGCTCGGGCGCGACCGCCGTGCTCTGGGGCGTCTCGGCGGCCGTGCTGACCAGCGTGTTTCTCTCGCTCGGGCAACGGCTCCTCTCGCTTGGCGAGATCTCCGAATTGATCCTCAAAGGGATCGCCGGATTGGTCCCGTTGAATGTGATGCTCGTCCTGGCTTATGCCATCGGCGGCGTCTGTCGGGATGTGGGAACGGGTACATACGTCGCTCAGGTTTTCTCCGGCCTCCTCCCTGGCTGGTTGTTACCGGCGGTCGTATTTTTCATCGCCTGTCTCGTCTCTTTCTCCACGGGCAGTTCCTGGGGCACTTTCGCCATCATGATCCCGGTGGCCGTTCCGGCGGCCATGGCGTTGAATGTGAGTTTGCCGCTGGCCGTCGGTGCTGTGCTCTCCGGAGGCGTATTCGGCGATCATGCCTCGATCCTCTCCGACACGACCATCGTCTCGGCGATGGCCGCCGTAGCCGATCTCGTCGATCATTTCATCACCCAGCTCCCCTATGCCTTGGTGGCGGCGGGGTTGACCGCCGGACTCTATCTCGTGGCCGGTCTCCTGGGCGGGTGAACTGTCCCGGAACTAGCTGGCAGTGTAACGATCCCCGGAGGTGAGTTCCGGGGCCTTCACGAATCAGGAACCATGCCCGGGAAGCTCCATCGTCGCCCCTCAAGAGGCCTCGCCGCTTGACGGCGGGGAGAGATCATGTGTCAGCTCGCTTGAGGCGCCTCCCTCTCCACACGCAAGCCCCGCGGCTCGGTCAGCTCCCAGCCCTGACGAACGAGTGAGGAAGTGAAGGGAGAAGAGCAGATAGGCCCGGGATGAGAAAAAATCTGCGCACCTCGGGGGGTGAATGGGGCAAGATATCGTACTCCCGCTCGGGGAAAACCAAGGAGAAAGGAGGGAGTGCGAGACCAACAACCGAGGCCTATGATTAAGACGATGCGGCATTATTTCAAAGACATTTTTCACTGGCTCGACCAGATTCCCGATTGGCGGGACCCGAAGCGGATTCGCTACCGGGTGGGGGAATTAGTGGGGGCGGGACTGACGATCTTTCTGTTGAGGCTGGAGTCGCGGCGACGGTTGAACGAGGAGCAGGAAGGAGGGCGGTTCGATACCGACGCCAGCCGGTTCTTTCATGGCCGGAGGATCGCCCATGGCGATAGCATGAACTCTTTTCTCCGTCGGCTGGACGGGGAGTCGTGGCCTCCTCCGGTGGCCGTGGCTCAATGGTCAGAGGGTGCGCCAGCGGTGCCGGTGGACCACAGAGATCAACCATCGTGGACCGGCGGTCCGCGTGTTGGACTATGAAGACACCGTCCAGAATGAGAAGCCGCGTCGCTGGGCCTGGATCACCAATCTGGAGCTGACCGGGGAGAATGGCCTGGATGGGGCGCATGCGCCGTCGCTGGAAGTCAACACACCAAAGAACGGCGGCTATGGAGGGGAGCCCATCCGGAGTCACCATTTTCCGGCCCGGCAGAACTTCTATCTGCTGATGCCAATTGCCCATTGACTGAATCAACTGGCGGAGAAGGGCGGCCTGCATCAGCGCGCCTTGGAGGGGCCTCCCGAGTGTGAAAGCCAAAGGGCGTGATCTACTGGCCAAGATGAAGAAGGAGGCGTTGCCTCGGACCCCGTGGCAGGCGGATTCCTGTCGCGGCTTCCAGATTCGGCTCGATGGCGGCC